>DATAAP010000692.1:0-2434 GCA_036260035.1 Alphaproteobacteria bacterium
GCGGCAATGGCCTTGGCCAGGGCGGCAAGGCGCTCGGGGGCGGTCGCCAGTCGATCGAAGACATCGGGGCCTAGCGGCGGCGCGCGCTCGCTGACGTGGCCGACGCAGGCCTCGAATACGTGTCCGAGGGAAGGGAAATGCTTGTAGACGGTCGGAATGGCCACGTCCGCGCGCTGGGCGATGTCCGCATAGGACGTGTCCCGCGCTCCACGCTCGGCGTGCAGCGACACCACCGCGTCGACGATGCGAGTGCGGGTCCGGGCCATGGCGGCGTCGCGGCGGCCGCGGTTGTAGGCACGAGGCATGCGTGCAAATTAATTGAATGAAATGTAAATTCAATTAAATCTTTGTATCAGTTCTTTCAGAGAGGAGACAAATCAGTCCGCGCGCCCGCGCCGGCGGGTCATGAACATCAGCCAGCCGACGGGCCCCAGAAGCAGCACCATGACCAGCCAGCCGAAGCGGGGACCGATCGGGCAGCGCGAGCCGGGCGGCGGCAGGAAGGAGCCGGCAGCCGGCGAGAGGAGCACATGGAGCAGCGGCGCCACGTACAACGCGAGCACCAGGATGAGGGCGGTCGTCTGACTCATCGAGAGGCAGTGTGCGCATCCGACACGACGCGACGCAACCGCGACCTCGACGCAATTGCCGCCGCGGGCGCCGTGGTCTAGAAGGCGGCCTTTCACTCTTCGGAGCCGTGACTATGCTCAAGGGCAAAGTAGCCGTCGTGACCGGATCGACCAGCGGGATCGGCCTGGCCATCGCCCGCGCCCTAGCGCGCGACGGCGCCGACATCGTGATCAACGGGTTCGGCGAGGCGGCGGCAATCGACGCGCTGCGCAAGGAAATCGCGAAGGAGTACGGCGTGCGCGTTTCGTACGACGGCGCCGACATGATGCGTTCGGCGGAGATCACGCGCATGATCGACGGCGCCACGCACGAGCTCGGCCGCGTGGACATCCTCGTCAACAACGCCGGCATCCAGCACACGGCGCCGGTCGAGGAGTTTCCCGCCGAGAAATGGGACGCGATCATCGCGATCAACCTGTCCGCGACGTTTCACGCGATCCGCGCGGCACTGCCACAGATGAAGAGCCGCAATTGGGGCCGCATCATCAATATCGCGTCCGTGCACGGCCTCGTCGCCTCGACGCAGAAGGTGGCCTATGTCGCTGCCAAGCACGGTGTCATCGGCCTGACCAAGGTCGTGGCGCTCGAAACAGCGACCACCGGCGTCACCTGCAATGCGATCTGCCCGGGCTGGGTGCTTACGCCGTTGGTGCAGAAGCAGATCGAAGCGCTTGCCGCGCGCGAATCGATTTCCCTGCAAGCCGCCAAGGCGAAGCTGCTCTCGGAAAAGATGCCGTCCGAAGAGGCAGTCACGCCCGAGCAGCTGGGCGCGTTGGCTGTCTTTCTCTGCTCCGATGCGGCCGCGCAGATGCGTGGTGCCGCCCTCAACGTCGACGGCGGCTGGGTGGCGCAGTAGTCAGGCCACGCCGCGCTTTCCGTCCGGACGTGCGCGTGGCCGCGGAATGACCCGTGCCGCCGGGAAGGTCGCGGTAATCGTCGTCCCTAGCCCCAACGCGCTGCGGATGGCGACGGCGCCGCCATGCATCTCGACTAGGCCTTTCACCAGCGAGAGGCCGAGGCCGGTGCCCTCGTGGCTGCGCGAGCGGTGGCTCTGGACCTGATAGAACGGCTCGAAGACTTTCGCCGAATCGGCCGCGGTCATGCCCACGCCGGTATCGCTGACCGCCACGTCGAGGTCGCCGTTTCCGCCGAGCCGTGCCGACAGGCGCACGTCGCCGCCGGTCGGCGTGAATTTGACGGAGTTGGACAGGAGATTGAGCAGCACCTGCTTGACCGCCCGCGAATCGCCGCGCAGGTAGGGCAGATCGGGCGCCACGTCGATGCTGACCTTGAGCGAAGCGGCCGCGGCCTGCGGCTGTATGAGCGCGGCGCAATGCTCGATGGCATCGGTGAGATCGACCGTCTCTTCGTGCAGCTCCGCCTTGCCGGCTTCAATCTTGGAGATATCGAGGACATCGTTGATGAGCTGGAGCAGATGCGTGCCGCTACTGTGGATGTCGCCAGCATACTCCTTGTAGCGCGGGCTGCCGACCGGCCCCAGCATCTCGCCCTTGATCAGCTCCGAGAAGCCGATGATCGCGTTCAGCGGCGTGCGCAGCTCGTGCGACATGTTCGCCAGGAATTCGCTTTTCAGGCGATTCGCCTCCTGGCCGCGCCGATACTGCTCCTCGAGCTCCTGGTTCTTGTGCTTCAACTCCTGCTCGAGCCGCTTCTGCTCGGTGATGTCCTTCGAGATGAGCAGATAGCCGAGCGGGATGCCGGCCGAATCGCGGCGCAGCGTGACGGACACGGCGGCGGTAAACGTGTCGCCTGCCTTGCGCCTCGCCTCGAACACGCCTTCGGC
>DATAAP010000693.1:0-2838 GCA_036260035.1 Alphaproteobacteria bacterium
GGAAACCGCCAGCACGATGCCGAGTTTCATGAACAGCGGCTTCTCCAGGCGCAGGATGAGGAACACGTAGAGAGCCGCCAGCGCAAACATCAGGATCGGCATTGCGAGCCGCAGCGTCGGGAACACGAAAACCGGGTTCTGGCCGCGGAAGCCCGCCTGGCGGAGCATGCCCACCATCGCCCCGTCCTCGGCCTGCTTGGCGAGGTTGAAGCGGGCGACCATATCCTTGAAGAATTTCTTGGGCTCGCTGCGCAGCGAAGCCTGCTTCTTCTGCGCTTCCAGCTTGGCGCGCTCGCGGGCCCGGATTCGCTCGCGCTCGCTGGAAACCTGCCGCAAGCGCGTTCCCAGATTGTCGCGAGCCAAATACGGCCACGAAACGACGATGATGGCCGAGAAGACCGATAGCGCCGCGGAGATGGCGATCATCAGCTGCGGATTGTCGGCGAGAGCCTGCATGTCCGGGCCCGATCGTCTTCAGAAATCGAAATTAATCATTTTGCGCATCACCATGATGCCCATCAGCATCCAGATGCCGCAGGCGGCCAGCACGATGTTCCCGGTCGTGGTCTGGAACAGGAGCAGGATGTAATCCGGGCTGGTGAAGTAGACGAGGATGGCGACGACGATCGGCAGCGAGCCGATGATGCCGGCGGATGACTTCGCCTCGGCGCTCATGGCGCGGATCTTGGCGTCCATCTTCTTCCGGTCACGCAGCACCTTGGAGAGGTTGCCGAGCGCCTCCGAGAGGCTGCCGCCGGAGCGCGACTGGATCGTGATCACGATGGCAAAGAAGTTCGCCTCCGACAGCGGGATGCGCTCCGGCAGCCGCGCCACCGCTTCCGACAGCGGCATCCCGAGTGTCTGGTCCTCGATGATCTGCTGGAATTCCGAGCGGACCGGCTCCTGCGCCTCCACGGCGATGACCTTCAGGCAGTCGATCAGTGGCAGACCGGCCTTGACGCCGCGCACGATAACGTCGACGGCGTTGGGGAACTCGTTGCTGAACTTTTTGAAGCGTTTCTTGCGCTTAAAATTGACGTAGTAGTGCGGCATCAGCAGCGCGTTCGAGACGGCGAAGCCGAGGCAGGGGATCGGGCCCAACCGGAGCACCAGGAGCGCAAAGGCGAAGGCGAGGAATCCGCACCCCAAGCAGACCAGATAGTAGATGTTCTTGCTCCAGCCGAGCCCAGCCTGACGCATGCGCGTCGTCAGCGTCGGTCGCTGGCTTCGCCGTGCCTTGGTCTTCTGCGCTTCCTCCAGCTCCTTCAGCGTGTCCTCGACGCTGCGCTTGCGACGGTTCTCATCGGCATTGGCAAGGCGCTCGGCGGCCTTGCGCCTGGGCGTGGCGATCGCCTCCATGCGCTTGTCGCCCTGCGTGCCACCCGCGAGACGCGGGTACAAGGCGGCCGTAAGGATGCCGCCGACGGACAAGACGACGAGCAGGACTACGGCCACCTGGACGGCGAGCGGCGACAGCATTCAGGGTTTTCCCTCGCCGGTATCGGCGGCATCCAGCGCCGCGGCCAGGCGCGACTCCTCGCCGTAATAGCGGGCGCGGTCCCAGAACGCCGGCCGGCCGATGCCCGTCGAGCGGTGGCGTCCGATGATGCGGCCGTTGGCGTCCTCGCCGAGGATGTCGTAGATGAACAAATCCTGCGTAATGACCACGTCGCCTTCCATGCCGAGCACTTCGGTGATGTGGGTGATGCGACGCGAGCCGTCGCGCAGGCGCGCCGCCTGGACGACCACGTCGATGGACGAGGTGATCATTTCGCGCAGCGTCTTCGACGGCAATGAGTAGCGCCCATGGTGATCATCGATTCGATGCGCGAAAGCGCCTCGCGCGGGCTATTGGCGTGCAGCGTGCCCATCGAGCCGTCGTGGCCCGTGTTCATCGCCTGCAGAAGGTCGAATGCCTCCGGTCCACGCACCTCGCCCACGATGATGCGCTCGGGGCGCATGCGCAGGCAGTTCTTGACGAGGTCGCGCATGGTGATCTCGCCCTCGCCCTCGATATTGGGCGGCCTAGTCTCGAGGCGTACCACGTGCGGCTGCTGGAGCTGCAGTTCGGCGGCGTCCTCGCACGTAATGACGCGCTCATCGGCGTCGATGTAGCGCGTCAAGCAATTGAGGAGGGTCGTCTTGCCGGAGCCGGTCCCGCCGGAGACCAGCACGTTGCAGCGGACGCGGCCGATAATCTGCAGGATGGTGGCGCCCTCGGCGCTGACGGAGCCGAACTGGACGAGCTGGTCGAGAGTGAGCTTATCCTTCTTGAACTTGCGGATAGTGAGTGCCGGCCCGTCGATGGCGAGCGGCGGCGCGATCACGTTGACGCGCGAGCCGTCCGGCAGGCGGGCGTCGCAAATCGGGCTCGCCTCGTCGACGCGGCGACCGACCTGACTGACGATGCGCTGGCAAATGTTCAAGAGCTGGCTGTTGTCGCGAAAGCGGATATCGGTTTCCTGGACCTTGCCGCGCACCTCGATGAAGATGCGGCCGGAGCCGTTGACCATGATGTCGGCTATGTCGTCGCGGGCGAGCAGCGGCTCCAGCGGGCCATAGCCGAGGACGTCGTTGCAAATGTCCTCCAGCAGCTCTTCCTGCTCGGCGATCGACATCACCACGTTTTTCACGGTGATGATGTCGTTGACGATATCGCGGATTTCCTCGCGCGCCTGGTCGACATCCATCTTCGACAGCTGCGAGAGGTCGATGGTGTCAATCAAGGCGCCGAAGATCTGCGTCTTCAGCTCATAATATTCGTCGGTCTTGCGCGGCCGGGCCGGCGGCGCCGGGGCCTGCGCGGCCTGGCGCGGGGCGCGCGCAGCCATCGGGGCG
>DATAAP010000694.1:0-1705 GCA_036260035.1 Alphaproteobacteria bacterium
GTTGTCCCAGCAGATGCCGATCGACGCGACGCCGTCGCGGAGCGCGCCGACGATATCGCGCGTCAACCGCTCCTCGATATCGACCTTCACGCCGCGATTCCGGGGCGCCTTCATGAAGGCCGCGACGTCGTCGAGCAGCGCCTCGGCAATCGCCGACGGCGTCGCCAGCATCCGGACATAGCCGCTGAGCCCGCCGCCGCCTGCCGCGACGTCGCTTTCGATCCGCTCCAATGTGAACAGCATCGTGCGTGCGTGCTCGAGCAACGCGTATCCTGCGGGCGTCGGCTCGACCCCGCGCCGGCCCCGTGTCAGCAGTGGTCGGCCAAGCGCCGTCTCCATCTGCGTGATGCGCTTGCTGATCGCGGAGGCGGTGATGTGTTCTGCTTCGGCCGCTCGGGCGATGTTGCGGTGGTCGCAGACAGCCACCCAAAGCCGCAGGCTCGTGAGATCGAGGTCGCGCATGCTGCGTATTCTGCCTTTCCGAATGGGAAAGTCTAACGTTCCGAATCACCGTTTCTGCTCCGATCCGGAATGGCTGATTCTGGTGCTGGAAGGGACGCCACTCAGTGCCGAGCCAAGTTGTCATTCGCGAGGTCGGGCTGCGCGACGGGCTGCAGAGCATCGCGACCATCCTGCCGACCGCGCGCAAGATCGAATGGATCCGCCGTGCCTATGAGGCAGGCCAGCGGGAGATCGAGGTCGGCTCCTTCGTGCCGGCGCGCCTCCTGCCGCAGCTTGCGGACACGGCCCAGTTGGTCGCCTTTGCGCAGACCCTGCCGGGCCTCGTCGTCTCCGTTCTGGTCCCGAATCTGAAGGGTGCTGAAGCCGCCATCGCGAGCGGCGCGCACGCGATGATCGTACCGATTTCGGCGAGCGCAGCGCATAGCCGCGCGAACGTGCGTAATGAGCCCGACGCGATGATCGACGAGGTCGCGCGCATCAGGGCGCTCCGCGATGCGCGAGGATCGGCCATCATGATCGAGGCGGGTATCGGCACCGCGTTCGGCTGCACGATCCAGGGCCATGTCGATCCACAGGAGGTGCTGCGGCTGCTCACGAAGGCGCTGGAGGCAGGCGCCCATCGCGTCGGCCTCGCCGACACCGTAGGCTATGCCGATCCGGCCAAGGTGGAGACGCTGTTCGAAGCGGCGGCGCGGATCGCTGGGCCGCGGCTCTGGTGCGGCCATTTCCACGATACGCGCGGCCTGGCGCTCGCGAATGTCTGTGCCGCGATGCAGGCCGGTATCGGGCGCCTCGATGCGTCGCTCGGCGGCATCGGCGGGTGCCCGCATGCGCCGGGCGCCAGCGGCAACGTCGCCACCGAGGATCTCGCCTACATGCTCGCCAGCATGGAGGTGCCGACGGGCATTGACGTGGAGGCGCTGCTGCGCCTGCGTGGCGACCTCGCCGGCTGGCTCGCAGGCGAGAGCCTTCACGGCACGCTATGGCGCGCCGGCCTGCCGAAGACAATGGCGAGAGCGACCGCATGAGCGCCCTGCCGCTGCACGGCATCCACGTCGTCGAGTTCACCCACATGGTCATGGGCCCGAGCTGCGGCATGGTGCTGGCCGACCTCGGCGCCGACGTGATCAAGGTCGAGCCGGCGCCGGCCGGCGACAACACGCGCCGCCTGACCGGCCCGGCTCTCGGCTTTTTTCCCACCTTCAACCGCAACAAGCGCAGCCTGTGCGTCGACCTGAAGCGG
>DATAAP010000695.1:0-7335 GCA_036260035.1 Alphaproteobacteria bacterium
GAGCGACAGGTCCTGCTTGACGAGGTCGCCCCCGCGATACAAACCGCCGAGGTCCACCATCGCTGCGGCGTCGCCGCGCGCGGCCGCGAGCTCGAGCCATCGGATGCCCTGCTCGCGATCAGGCGCAACGTATCTTCCCGAAAGGAGCTCGACCGCAATGCTCCGCATCGCGCCGGTGTGCCCGCCGGAGGCAGCCGCCTGCCACCATCTGAAAGCCAGCCCGACATCGCGCGATTCCGGCGGCTCCAGATAGGCGCTGCCGAGATTGTGCATGGCGTTCTGGTTGCCCTGCTCGGCCGCGAGCATCCACAGGCGCAAGGCCTCGGCGCGATCGGCTGGAATGCCGCGCCCCTGGTGGTACATGATGGCAAGGTTGTTGAGCGCGCGCGGGCTGCCGTGGTCGATCGCCTTGCGGTACCAGCTCATCGCCGCAGCCGCGTCGCGCGGCACGCCGGTGCCATAATCGTACTTGTAGCCGATGGCGTTCATGCCTTCGGCATTACCTTGCGCCGCGGCTTGCTCGTATAGGCGCATCGCCTCGGCCTGGTCGGCCTTCACGCCATCGCCGCGCGCATACATGAATCCCAGCTGGACCTGGGCGTCTGCGTTGCCTTGTTCGGCAAGAGGACGCAGGATGCGCAGCGCGGCGCTATAGTCCCGCCTCTCATAGGCGGCGATGCCACTCGCGACGCGCGGATCCGCGGCTTGGCTCGATCGCGCGGTTGCGGCGGACTCCGCAGCCCGCTGCGGGACAGCAGGGCCGCCGCACGCCGCGAGCGCAAACAGCGGCGCCAGCACGATGCAGGACAGCGCCAAACGCGATTTCATGGAGTCCCCCGATACGCCACGCGCGGGATCGTTAACGCGCGAGCGGCAACCGCAGAGAGTAGAGCTAACACTCTTCGCAGTAAAGTTGCGCGCCTTTCGTCAGCCGCTCGACAGTGTTAGGTTCCGGGCAAACCAGGGCAAGTATCAGGCCGACGTGATGACTCCGAATCCCCGCCTCGACAATGCGCGGCGCATCGCCGCCCCGCGCGGAAACCAGATCAGCGCGAAGACGTGGCAGACCGAGGCGGCGCTGCGCATGCTGATGAACAATCTCGACCAGGAGGTCGCGGAGAAACCCGAGGAGCTCGTCGTTTATGGCGGCATCGGCCGCGCCGCGCGCGACTGGGTGTCGTTCGACCGCATCGTCGCCTCGCTGAAGACGCTCGGGCCCACCGAGACGCTGCTCGTGCAGTCAGGCAAGCCGGTCGGCATCTTCGAGACGCATGAGGATGCGCCGCGCGTGCTGATCGCGAACTCCAACCTCGTCGGCAAATGGGCGAACTGGGACCATTTCCACGAGCTCGACCGCCGCGGCCTGATGATGTACGGCCAGATGACCGCTGGCTCGTGGATCTATATCGGCAGCCAGGGCATCGTGCAGGGCACGTACGAGACCTTCGTCGAGGCCGGGCGCCAACACTACAACGGGGACCTTTCCGGCCGCTGGATCCTGACCGGCGGGCTCGGCGGCATGGGCGGAGCCCAGCCGCTCGCCGCGACCATGGCCGGCGCCTCGCTGCTCGGCGTCGAATGCCAGCCGAGCCGCATCGAAAAGCGCATCGCCACCGGCTATCTCGACCGCTGGACCAAGGACCTCGACGAGGCGCTGGCGATCATCGCCGAGGCGAATGCGAAGAAGAAGCCGGTCTCCGTGGGGTTGCTCGGCAATGCAGCCGAAATCTTTCCCGAGATCGCACGCCGCGTGAGAGCGGGCGACCGGCGCGCGCGGCCGGACATTGTCACCGACCAGACCTCCGCGCACGATCCGCTCAACGGCTACCTGCCTGCCGGCTGGACGCTCGACGAGCACGAGAAGCGCAAGATAAGCGACCCCAAGGGCACCGAGAAGGCCGCCAAGGAATCAATGGCGGTGCAGGTGCGCGCGATGCTGGAGCTCTACCGCGCCGGCATCCCGACGCTCGACTACGGCAACAACATCCGCGCCATGGCGCAGGAGATGGGCGTGGCGGACGCCTTCGCCTTCCCCGGCTTCGTGCCGGCCTATATCCGGCCGCTGTTCTGCCGCGGCGTCGGGCCGTTCAGGTGGGCAGCGCTGTCGGGCGATCCCGAGGACATCTACCGCACCGACGCGCGCGTGAAGGAACTGATGCCGCACGACAAGCATCTGCACAACTGGCTCGACATGGCGAAGACCCGCATCAAGTTCCAGGGTCTGCCGGCGCGCATCTGCTGGGTCGGCCTGGGCGACCGCGCGCGCCTCGGCCTCGCCTTCAACGAGATGGTGGCGAAGGGCGCGCTCAAGGCGCCGATCGTGATCGGCCGCGACCATCTCGATTCCGGCTCGGTCGCCAGCCCCAACCGCGAGACCGAGGCGATGAAGGACGGCAGCGACGCCGTCGCCGACTGGCCGCTGCTGAATGCGCTGCTCAACTGCGCGTCGGGTGCGACCTGGGTCTCGATCCATCACGGCGGCGGCGTAGGCATCGGCTATTCACAGCATGCCGGCATGGTGATCGTCGCCGACGGAACGCCGCAGGCGGCCAAGCGCCTGCAGCGCGTGCTGACCAACGATCCCGGCACCGGCGTGATGCGCCACGCGGATGCCGGCTACGACATCGCGGTCGAGTGCGCGAAGGCGCAGGGCCTCAAGCTGCCGATGCTGGATACGCCATGAAGATGAGCGACATCCCGTTCGGCACGACCGAGTGGGCAAACGTGCCGACGACACGGCACGAGGGCGAGACCGGCTTCGCGCTGTGGCGCACGCGCCAGTTCGGCGATCTCCGTGTGCGCATGGTCGAGTACAGCCCCGGCTACAAGGCCAATCATTGGTGCACGAAGGGGCACATCCTGCTGGTGATCGCGGGCGAGCTGGAGACGGAGCTGGCCGACGGCCGCGTCTTCAAGATGAAGCCGGGCACCAGCTACCAGGTCGCCGACGGTGCCGAGCCGCACCGCTCCTCCACCCGCCCCGGCGCCCGGCTGTTCATCGTCGACTGAGAAGCATTCTCGTAAAATCAATGCCTTAACGGTGCGTTAGGCAGTCTTGTCGAGACTGGCGGCGCACCGCCATGACCGGACTTTCCCTTTCCTCGCGACACGCGGCCGCCGGCTCGGCGGCCATCTGGCGCCTGCTCGCCGCCCTGGTCGCGGTCGGCGGCTCGACGGCGCTGCTGCTCTATTTCCACGACCGGTTCTGGTGGGGCCCCGATGAAGGCGCCTATGCCCATGTCGCCCAGCGCATCCTGCACGGCGAGGTGCTGAACCGCGACGTGCAGGACATGCACGCGGGCTACATCAACTTCGCCAACGCGCTGGCTTTCCGCCTGTTCGGCGAGGACCTGCTCAGCCTGCGCTATCCGCCGGTCGTGCTCGGCATCGTGCAGGCGTACCTGATCTTCCGCACCGTTGAACCACGCGGCGCCTTCGCCGCAGCGGCCGCGGCGCTGGCGCTGACGTCGCTGTCTTTCATCCAGTTCCTCAATCCGACCGCGAACTGGTACGCGCTCTTCCTCGCGGTCGTCGTCACCTGGATGCTGGCGCGCGTCGACCGCACGCGGCCGCTGGTGATCGAGACGATCGGCTTCCTGCTCGTCACGACATTCCTGTTCCGGCAGCTGACCGGCGTGATCGTCGCCATCGGCGCCGTCGCCTGGCTGCTGCTGGACATGCAGCGGCGCGATCGCGCACCGCCCGGCCGGCTCGCGCCGGCGCTGTTCGCGCTGATGGCGTTCGGGCTGCTCCTCCATCTGCTCCGCAAGAACGACGTCATCGATTGGCTCCTGTTCGGCGTGTGCCCGCTCGCGATCCTCGCGCGCGCCGGTCTGTCCGTGCGCATCGACGACAAGCGGGTGCTGAGCCTCGTCGCGCGGCTCCTGATCGGCGGCGCGGTCGGGCTGCTGCCGCTGGTCTTCTATCATCTTTGGCACGGCTCGCTGCTGTCCTGGCTCGACGACATGGTGGGCGGCGCGCTTGCCTTGAGCGACATGCCGTTCACGCGCCGGCCGCTTTATGCCGCCATGGCGCTGCTGTCGTTGCAGCAGGTGCTCACCTTCGAGACGCTGGCCCGCGTCCTCAACGGCCTGCTGTGGCTCAGCCTGCTCGCCATTCCGACAGTCAACGGCATCGCCGCGCTCCGCGCTACCGGCAACCAGTCGGCACCGCATCCGCTCCTGTTCATGGCCGCGTTCCATGCGCTGGTATCGACCTTCCACCAGCTGCCGCTCTACCTGATGACCTCGTCCGGGCTGTCGCTCGCAGCCCTGGTCTGGTCGGCGGTAGCACTGGGGCCGCGCTGGCGCGTCGCCGCCATGGCGGGCGCCGGCGCCCTTGCCGTGATCGCGGTGCACTATCAGGCCGCCGAGCCGATCCGCATGGTCAGCGACAGCATCGCCGGCACGCGCGGCGACCGCCCGGTCGACAGCACGCTGCCGCGCGTGAGCCTCAAGATCGATCCGTCGGAGCTGCGTGACCATGCAGCGCTCTCAGCCCTGATCGAACGCGAGACGCCGGCCGATGCGGCCATCCTGGCCGTACCGTTCGACCCGCAGCTCTATTTCATCAGCGGGCGCCGCAATCCGGCGCGCTTCTATAATACCGCGATCGGCATCCGCGACGAGGCGTCGCTCGCCGCGACGCTCGACGTACTGGAACGCGATCCGCCGCGGCTCCTCTTCCACCGCGCGGACGATAAGTACAACACCGATTGGTCGCGCCGTCTGGTCGCGGCATTGCTGCCGCACTACGAGAAGTTCGACCGCGTCGGCGAGCTCGACGTCTACCGCCGGCGCTAGCCTTCCGTCCGGATCGCCTTGATCGCTTCTTCGCGGATCTCCTCGGTGAGGCGGGCCTTGTAGGCGGCGAACTCGGGCGTGGTCTTGATCTTGTAGTCGCGCGGGTGCGGCAGTGCTACCTGGATGTCGCATTTGAGGCGGCCGGGGCGCGCCGTCATCACCACCACGCGGCTTGCGAGGAAGATTGACTCGTCGATGTCGTGCGTCACGAACAGCACCGTCTTGCGGTCCTGCTCCCAGATGCCGAGCAGCAGCTCCTGCATCAGCGCCCGGGTCTGGTTGTCGAGTGCGCCGAACGGCTCGTCGAGCAGCAGGATCTTGGGATCGTTCGCGAGTGCGCGCGCCAGCGCCGTGCGCTGCTGCATGCCGCCCGACAGCATCTTCGGATAGTGGTTCTCGAAGCCGCGCAGGCCCACGCGGTCGATGAAGAAGTCGGCGCGCTCGGCCTGCTGCGCCTTCGGCATGCCCTTCTCGCGCAGGCCAAAGCAGATGTTCTCGCGCACGGTGAGCCACGGGAACAGCGTGTAGGACTGGAACACCATGCCGCGGTCGGGGCCGGGGCCGGTCACGGGCTCGCCGTCGAGCAGCACCTGGCCCGTGCTCGGCTCGGACAGCCCGGCGACGATGCGCAGCAGCGTGGACTTGCCGCAGCCAGACGGCCCGAGAATGGTGATGAAGTCGTTGTCGGCGACGTCGAGGTCGACCGGCTCGAGCGCCCTGACGGGCGGCCCGCCATGCACCCCGGGAAAAGTGCGCGACACGCCCTGGATGCGCAGCTTGCTCACGTCACTTCGCCGCGTACCAGGGGAACAGGCGCTCGTTGAGCGTCTTGAACAGGAAATCCGAGATCAGCCCGATCAGGCCGATGACGAAGATGCCGAAGATCATCTGGCCGGTGTCGAGCAGGCGCTGCGCGTCCATGATCATGTGCCCGATGCCGCTGGAAGCCCCGATCAGCTCGGCGACGATGACGTAGGTCCACGCCCAGCCGAGCACGAGGCGCAGCGCTTCGAAGATCTGCGGCGCCGCCGCCGGCAGCAGCACGCGGAGCACAATGCCATTGCGCCGCGCGCCGAGCGTGTAGGCCGCCTCCACGAGATCGAGCCGCACCGATCCGACGATCACCGCGACCATCAGGATGAGCTGGAACACCGAGCCGATGAAGATGACGGAGAGCTTCTGCGCCTCGCCTACGCCCGCCCACAGGATCAGCAGCGGGATGAAGGCCGAGGCCGGCAGGTAGCGCGAGAACGAGACGAACGGCTCGAAGATCGCCTCGATCGGCTTGAAGGCGCCCATGGCGATGCCGAGCGGTACGGCGACCGCGGCCGCGAGCAGGAAGCCGCCGACCACGCGCCAGATCGTCACGCCCACATCGACGATGAAGTTGTACTCGGTGAACAGCTCAAACCCGGTAACCAGAGTCCGGCCCGGGCTGGCGAGAAAGAGCGGCCGCACCCAGCCGCCATATGTGGCGAGCGCCCACAACGCGAAGAAGATCGCGAAGCCGAGAATCCCCAAGGCGACCTTGCGCCCGGGCGGGATCGGCTTCAGCGGTTCGAAAAGCATGCGCATATGCGCGGATGGGCTTGTGCTGGCGATTATAGCTGCGGCGCCGCCCTCACCCTACCATCTCCCGCAAGCGGGAGAGGGATTCGGCCGCGCTGCGGCTCGCGCCCCTTCTCCCGCTTGCGGAAGAAGGGGACACGAGGGTCGCGCCGCGGCGCGTTACTTCACGAACGAGCCGTTGGCGAGCACGGCGAGATCGGGCTTGCGCTTGATGACGCCGACCTCGAGCAGGATGTCGGTTGCCTCCTGCATGAACGGCATCATGGTCTTCTCGAAATATTCCTGGTTCGCCTTGCGGTCGTACCAGGTGACCAGCGCCGCCGACTTGGCGAACTCCTCGCCCGACTGCTTCACGTCGGCGCCCATGACCTTGTACGAGTCCGCCGGGTCCTTCTTGATCAGGTCGAGCGCCTCGAACCATGCCTCGATCACCGCCTTCACCACCTGTGGGTTCTTCTGGATGAACTCCGGTTGGAAGGCGAGCGTGTCGATGATCACGCCCGGCGTCTCCTTCGATGAGATCAGGATCTTGCCATCGGTCACACTCTTGAGCGCGCCGGACATGTACGGCTCGTACGTCACGGCCGCGTCGAACTGGCCGGCCGCGAAGGCCTGCGCCGCCGGGTTCGGGCCCATGTTGGACGGCCTCACGTCCTTCATCGACATGCCGTTCTTCTTCAAGAGGTAGTTGAACCAGAAGTTCGAGACGGCGCCCGGATTGTCGACGGCGACGGTCTTGCCCTTGAGGTCCGCAAAGCTCTTGATCGTGTTCTTGACCAGCACGCCGTCGCCGCCCGTGGAGCTGTCGATGACCAGCACCTGAGTCACCGGCACGTTGGCCGCGACATAGGTGATGTGCGTGTCGATGGTCGTCGAGATCGCCTGCACCTCGCCGGCCGCCATCGCCGCGTGGCGCGCCTGGGTCGGCATCTTCTTGATGTCGAAATCGACGTTGCGCTTCTGG
>DATAAP010000696.1:0-5177 GCA_036260035.1 Alphaproteobacteria bacterium
GTCGGAAACGGTCAGCGAGGTCGGGCCGTCGATCGAAATGTGGTTGTCGTAGAACAGCACGATCAGCTTGTTGAGCTTCAGGTGCCCGGCCAGCGAGATCGCCTCGTGGCTGATGCCTTCCATCAGGCACCCATCACCGGCGATGACATAGGTGTAGTGATCGACCACCTCGCCGAAGCGCGCAGCAAGCAGCCGCTCCGCCAGCGCCATGCCAACCGCATTGGCGAGGCCCTGGCCAAGCGGGCCGGTCGTCGTCTCGATGCCCGCCGCAAAGCCGTATTCGGGATGGCCGGCCGTCTTGGACCCGAGCTGCCGGAAGCGACGGATCTCGTCGAGCGTCATATCGGCATAGCCGGTCAGATGCAGCAGCGCGTAGAGCAGCATCGAGCCGTGGCCTGCCGACAGCACGAAGCGGTCGCGGTCGGGCCAGGTCGGATCGGTCGGGTCGAATTTCAAGAAGCGCGTCCACAGTACGGTCGCGACATCGGCCATGCCCATCGGCATGCCGGGATGTCCGGACTTGGCCTGCTCGACGGCGTCCATGGCGAGCGCGCGGATCGCGTTCGCCAGTTCGGCATGCTCGCGGCTCTGCTTGCCGCTCAAGGGTTGCGGGGCTGCGGGCGGTGTGTCGGTCAGGGTGGCCGTGGCGCTCATTGATCCTGCGAGTGGTGAGAAGGGCCGGCGAAAAATCGCTTAACCAAGCTGCCGCCGGTTGCGGGCGCGGACGGCGGCGAACATGCCGCCCGCACCCCACCCCGTCAACCCCGCAAAACGCATGCCGCGCGCGCTGGAACGGAAGCTGCAATTGACGCTGTATTGCATTGGCTTCTAAGCTTCTGTCCGCCTTCGTAAACAGGGATTCACCATGAGCCGTCTGCAGGAAGCGCAAGCGCGGCTGGATGCCGCACTCGGCCGCCTCGAAGCGGCGCTGACGCGGCCTAATGCGCCGAAGAGCCTGGCTGAGCGAGTCGGGCGCATCGGCGAGCTCGAGCGCGAGTTGGAACGGCTGAACCGGGAGCATATGGAACTGGAGGCGACGGTGGATCAGGTCACGGCACGGCTCGATGCCGTGATCCGCCGCCTGCGTGAGAGCGTGGAGTAGCCGATGGCGCAGGTCAGCGTCCGCATCAACGGCCGCCACTACCAGGTCGCCTGCGAGGATGGCCAGGAGGCGCATCTGCAGAAGCTCGCCGCCTATATCGACGAGCGCGTCGCGGAGCTGGTCCGCGACGTAGGGCAGGTGGGCGATGCCCGGCTCCTCGTGATGGCGTCGCTGCTGATCGCCGACGAGCTGGCCGATGCCTATGATGAGCTGGAAGAGCTGCGCGAGCTGAATACGGTGCCGCCGCCGCCTGATCCGGAAACGGTGCGGGCCGCCGAAGCCGCCCGCAATGCCGCGGCGGCCGCTGAGGCGCGGGCCGCGACAGCCGAAATGGCGGCGCAGGCTGCGCAGCAGCGGCTGTCCACCATCGAGGCGGAGCGGGAGAAGGCCGAGGAGCAGATCGCCGTCGCGATCGAGAGCCTGGCCGGCCGCGTTGCTTCATTGGCCGAGCGGCTTGAGCGCGAGCGCGCGTAAGTCATTGAAACGCGCCACTTAACTGTTCCTTTCCTGCAGCCTTGCTTGTTTGGGGCCGGGAAAGTCCTTAGATTGAGTGGTGGACGGGGCTGCGCGGTTCGTCAGGCCGCTTAAATCCCTGGGGCCAACAGTGATCTCTGAAGGGAGCCGTCCCTGCCGGAGCCGTGGCTTCGGACATATGGCGCCCACCTGCTCATGCAGGCCACAGAGGATCGCGAAAGCCAACGGCCGAGGCGGCTCCGTCCACCCTCCAGAAATTGTCGTTGCTCGGCATCGCGGCGCGGGCCTAAACCGCTGCACAGGCGGAGTTGACCGGGCGTTCAAAGGACTTTCATGCGCATTCTCTTTTGCGGCGACGTCATGGGCCGCGTCGGCCGCGAGGCTGTCATCACCAACGTTCCCGAGCTGCGCAAGAAGCTCTCGCTCGATTTCGTGGTGATCAACGGCGAGAACGCGGCCGGTGGCTATGGCATCACCGAGAAGCTCTGCCAGGAATTCTATGCAGCGGGCGTAGACTGCGTCACCACGGGCAACCACGTCTGGGACCAGCGGGAGCTGATCGGCACGATCGACCGCGATCCGCGCCTGCTGCGGCCCCTCAACTTTCCGAAGGGCACGCCGGGACGCGGAGCCAGCGTCTATACGACCCGCACCGGGCGCAAGGTGCTGGTGACCAATGTCATGACTCGCCTGTTCATGGACGCGCTCGACGATCCCTTCGCGGCGCTGGAGGCGCTGTTCGCGCAGCACCGGCTGAACGCGACGGTCCACGCCATCGTCGTCGACATCCATGGCGAGGCGACCTCGGAGAAGATGGCGCTCGGCCATCTGTGCGACGGGCGCGCCTCGCTGGCGGTCGGCAGCCACAGCCACGTGCCGACCGCCGACTGGCAGATCCTGCCTAAGGGCACGGCCTACCAGACTGACGCCGGCATGTGCGGCGACTATGACTCGGTTATCGGCATGAAGAAGGAGACTGCGCTCGCCCGCTTCGTGCGCAAGCTGCCGGGCGAGCGCCTGCTGCCGGCCGAAGGCGAGGCCACGTTGTGCGCCACCTTCGTCGAGACCGACGACATGTCGGGCCTCGCGAAGCGGGTGGCTCCGGTGCGGATCGGCGGCAGGCTTGCGAGCGCCTGGCCCGAGTAGGGGCCCAATTGTCGCCATATTGACTTGTTAGCTACCGCTTCCGCCGGTAGATGTTCAGCACCACCCGTAGTATACACCTGAAAGACAAAGCTAAGCTGTAGCGGTCGGAGCAACCGCGCGGCATTTCCGGGACAACAGATGGCCGGCCATTCCCAGTTCAAGAACATCATGCACCGCAAGGGCAAGCAGGATGCCAAGCGGGGCAAGATTTTCACCAAGCTCATTCGCGAAATCATGGTCGCGGCGCGCAGCGGCCTTCCCGACCCGAACCTGAACCCGCGCCTCAAGGCGGCGGTGCTTGCCGCGCGCGCCCAGAACATGCCGAAGGACACGATCGAGCGCGCGATCAAGCGCGGCTCCGGCGGCGAAGAGGGCGTGAATTACGAAGAGGTGCGCTACGAGGGCTACGGCCCCGGCGGCGTCGCCATCATGATCGAGGCGCTGACCGACAACCGCAATCGCACGGCGAGCGAGGTGCGGTCGATCTTCACAAAGAATGGCGGCGCGCTCGGTGAGACTAATTCCGTCGCCTTCAATTTCGCACGCAAGGGCGTGATCACCTATCCGGCGGCGACGGCTTCGGCCGATGCGATGTTCGAGGCGGCGCTCGATGCGGGCGCCGAGAACGTCGAATCCGGCGAGGAGATCCACGAGATCGTCACCAGCCCTGACGATTTCGCGGCGGTGCGCGACGCGCTCGAGAAGAAGTTCGGCGGCGCCGAAAGCGCTAGGCTGTCCTGGCGCCCCACGGTGACGACGCCGGTTCCTGCGGACCAGGCGGAGACCTTGTTCTGCCTAATCGAGGCGCTTGAAGACAACGACGACGTCCAGACCGTCTCCGCCAACTATGAGGTCGCGGACGAGGTCGTTGCGCGCCTGTCGGCTTAAGGGCGGCCGAAGCGGATGCGCCTGATCGGATTCGATCCGGGACTCCGCACGACGGGCTGGGGCGTTATCGAGGTGTCGGGATCGCGCCTGCGGCATGTCGCCAACGGCTTGGTGACGAGCGACGGCGATGCCTCGACGGCGACACGGCTGCACCAACTTTACGACGGACTGGCGGCGATCATCGCGGAGCATCAGCCCGCGGTCGCCGCGGTTGAAGAGACATTCGTGAACGCGAACGCGACGACGACCTTGAAGCTTGGACTGGCGCGCGGCGTCGTGCTGCTGGCGCCGGCGCGCGCCGGGCTCGACGTGGCCGAGTACTCGGCCAATGCCATTAAGAAGGCCGTGGTCGGCGTCGGCCATGCCGACAAGGCGCAGATCCAGATGATGGTGAAGCGCTTGCTGCCCGGCGTTTCCTTCGCCGGTCCGGATGCGGCCGATGCGCTGGCCGTAGCGATCTGCCACGCCCATCATGCCCAGAGCCGTGCGGCCTGGAGCGGCGGCACGATCATGGCGGGACGCGCGCCATGATCGCGAAGCTCACTGGCCTGGTTGATTCCATCGGCCGCGACCATGCCATCATCGATGTCGGCGGCGTCGGCTATCTCGTACGGTGCTCCACGCGCACGCTCGCGGCCTTGCCGCCGGCGGGCAGCGTCGCGAGCGTCTCCGTCGAGACTCTGGTGCGCGAGGATGCGATAGATCTCTACGGCTTTGGCACCATGCGCGAGCGCGACTGGTTCCGCCTGCTGACGACCGTGCAGGGTGTGGGAGCGAAGGTCGCGCTCTCTATTCTCTCCGCGCTCAGCGCCGACGAGCTCTCGCAGGCGATCATGGCGCAGGACAAGGCGATGGTGAGTCGTGCCGATGGCGTCGGCCCCAAGCTTGCCAACCGCATCGTCAGCGAGCTGAAGGACAAGGTGGCGAGCGGCAGTTTCACGCCGGCGGCGGTGACGGTCTCCGTGCCGGGCCTGCCGGCGGACGCAGTGACTGACGCTGTCTCGGCGCTAGTCAATCTCGGCTACCGACGCGCCGAGGCGGTCGGCGCCATCGACAAGGCGGCGCGCAAGCTCGGGCCCTCGGCGCGCATCGAGGCGCTGATCCCGGCCGGTCTGAAGGAGCTTGGCACATGAGCGACGCCGAACGCGCCGTATCGGCCGGCTTCAACGCCGCGGACGCGCCGGAGAACAGCCTGCGCCCGCTCAACCTCAACGAGTTCATCGGCCAGAAGCAGGTGCGCGAGAACCTGCGCATCTTCATCAATGCCGCGCGTGGCCGCGGCGATGCGCTTGACCACGTGCTGCTGCACGGCCCGCCCGGCCTCGGCAAGACGACGCTTGCCCAGATCGTCGCGCGGGAGCTCGGCGTCGGCTTCCGCGCGACCTCCGGTCCGGTGATCGCGCGCGCGGGAGATCTCGCGGCCTTGCTCACGAACCTACAGCCGCGCGATGTCCTCTTCATCGACGAGATTCACCGCCTGTCGCCTGCGGTCGAAGAGATCCTCTATCCAGCGATGGAGGATTTTCAGCTCGATCTGATCATCGGCGAGGGGCCGGCCGCCCGTTCG
>DATAAP010000697.1:0-12933 GCA_036260035.1 Alphaproteobacteria bacterium
GTCCATCCTCGACGAGGAAGTCGAACGTCCCTATCTGGCCGAAGCGGGTGCCATCGGGCTTGAACGTCGCCGCCATGAAGCGGTCGACCGTCAGCACGTCATTGAGGGCGACGAGGCGTTCTCCGACGCGGACCTCGCCGCCGCGCGGCAGGCCGATGACGCGGATACTGAGCGGATCCTGATCCGGATCGGTCGGGCGCTGGATGCCTAGCGGGGTCGGCCCGGCGGCATCGGTCACCTGCAACGCGACGATCGGCGCGATTTCCGGCGCGCGGTTCGGCGGCCGCGGATAGAAATAAAAGGGATCGGCGCCGAGAGAGCTGAAAATATACGGCTCCTGCCGGTTGTTCGTGGACTTCAAGACGACGTCGCGCACGCTGCGGAAGAACAGGCTGAGCTCCAGCCCCGGCACCTGCAGATGCGCAAGAAGCGCTTCCGTGAACGGACTGTTACCGCCCACGCCGTCCTCCGCGATCTGGTCCGCCTTGGTCGCCATCGCGACGATGGTGTTGCGCGGCACGCGATCGACGCGCGCGAGCCCCTTGCTCGCGGGCGCCCGGCCAGCGATGACGACGGAGCGCGACAGGCGGTCGACGAAAGGATTGTTCCGGCATGCGTCGAGGATGACGATGCCGACCTTCTTCGCCTGCGAGACCTCGCCCAGCACCAGCTCGAGCGACAGCGCCTCGTAGAGCAGATCGCGCTCGCGCTCGAGCCGCGCATCGACCGGCAGCAGGTAGTTCTCGCGATCGACCTGCACGCCATGCCCGGCATAGAAGACCAGGGCCGCATCTGCGTTCTGCGCGCGGAGGCCGAACTCTCGGAGACTCCGCGTCAGCTTGCGGATGTCCGGATCGAACTGCTCTTCGACTTCGAAGTTGAGGCGGCGCAGCGCCTCGGCGATACGCCTCGCATCATTGACAGGATTGGCCAAAGGCGGCGCGTTCTGATACGCGCCGATGCCGATGACCAGGGCCACGCGCGTCTCCGCGTCCGCGGCGCGCGCCTGGCCAGCGACCATCGACGTGAACAAAGCGACAATGGCACACACGCCGAGCGCGCCCCATCGTGCGGCACGGATTGAATGAGAGATCCGGATCCAGGCGCGTCCGAAACGCATCGCCGATCCTTCAAGCTTGACTGTAATTCGCCTGCTGCCGTTCATTGAGTAGATTACAGGCGCATTGGTGGTTCAAGCTGTGACACAGCTAACACCCAAATTAGTAGCCTCTGAAGCGCAAGCTTGGCAGTCATTGCGCGACAGCGGCATGGTTCGATATGGCAGTCGAGCCTGTGTTCGCAGGCGAATCCGTCACGAGACCGTCGATGCGGTACACTGCAACCTTCTGGGTCTTACCGCGCAAGATGACATCGCCGACATGCTCGCCACGGTAGGTGCCGTTCAAGCGGTCCCAGGTGGACTCGCCCGCGAGCACGATGCATTCGTCGGCCGCACCGCTGCCGTAGGATTTTCCTAGCGTTTCGAGCCGTGCGGCGATGTTCACCGTGTCGCCGAGAACCGAGTATTCCATATGCGGTCCGCTGCCGATGCTGCCGGCGACCAGTGGTCCGGTGTGGATGCCGATGCGCAATCCAGCGGCGGGAAGTCCGGCGCTGCGCCATTCCGCGTTCAACCCGTCCAGGATCCGCTTCATGTGCATCGCGCACTGCATTGCGTTCACCGCGTCAGCGGCAATCTCCGCCTCGCTACGTCGCGGCAGCGGGGCGCCGAAGACGCAGAGAATGCCGTCGCCGATGAAGCGCAGCACGAGGCCGTCATGCGCGAAGACTGCCTGCACCATGCTGTCGAAATAGCGGTCGAGCCAGGCGATCAGCGCATCCGGGTCGAGCCGCTCGCAGACCGAAGTGAACCCGGCGATATCCGTGAACAGCACCGTAGCGGTCAACTCGTGCGGGCGCGGGCGGCCGCCGGCGAGCAGCAGCTCGCGTTCCGTCATGAGCTGGTTCAGTACCGGCTCGCCCACGAAACGCGAGAACAGCTGCATCAGCATCTGCCGGTCGCGCTGCGCCTGGCGTCCGCGCCAGAACCGGACGCCGCCGCTGCCAATCACGATGGCCAGCGTCGGTGCGACCAGCGGCACGAGAGGCCCGCCCGTCGCGAAGGCCGCCAGTGCAATGCCCCAGAGCAGCAGCGTCAGCCCACTCACTGCACCAACCATCGCCCACCCGCCGAGCCATGTCGCGATCGCCATCCCGGAGGCTGCCATTGCGGCCGTCACTCCGATGCCGACGGCGCCGGCGCGGCGGCCTCCCACGCGGCCTTCCAGCATTTGCGACAGGATATGCGCGTGAATCTGGACGCCATGGGCCGGTGGACCGAATGCGGAAAACAACGTGCGATGCTCATCGATCCCGGGGATCAGCGTGCCGATCAGCAGAATGCGGCCTTCGAGCCAGCTGCGCGGCAGTTGCGCCGCCGCTTCGGCGGGATAGACGGGAAAAGGCGGCCCGTCAGGCGACCTGTGGCGCCAATCGATTGCAAAAGGCCGATCCGGCACAGCCGCTCCCGTGGCGATGGCGAGTTCGGCTGCGAAACTGCGCTCGCCGGTGGCAGGTCGCAGCGGCTCGTGTTCGCGGATCTGGTTGTCGAAACGGTCGCGCGCGAGGTTCACGAAGCCGGCGCGACGGTTGAATACGAACGCATCGAGATAGTCCCGCCGCTCCCTGTCCAGCGGCGAATCGCTTGCCACCGAGGCGATCACGATGGGCGTGGCAGCGGTGGTGAGAGCGGTGCGCAGCGCTTCGTCTTTGGCGGGCTCCGTCGGTTGGTCGAACACGATGTCGACTCCGATCGCCCGCGGGTCCGAACTGGCGAGCGTGGTGATGAGGTCTGCAAGAAACCCGCGGTCTATGGGGGAGCGATAGGGAAGCGTCGCGAGCGTGCGGTCGGTGATCGCGATGATCGCGATGTCCCGGCTTTGCGGCTGCGCAGGTGCCAGGAGGTGGAACGCGACCGCCTGAATCAATCGTTCTGCGGCGGCGAGAGGCGAAGGGGGACGCGCCAGGGCGAGCGGCAACGCCGTCGCGCCCGCGAGCAGCAGCGCCCCTAGTGCGGCTTTACGTGGGCTGCGTGGCCCCATCCTGTCTGCGCCGTCCGTGGCTCCAATCGACTACGACGCGGGCGCAGCCGCAGGTAAACCGCCCATCGGGCTATGCGGCTAATCCTTTGCGCTAGAATGTCGGCGGGTTCGTGCGAGCCTCGGCGTGGCGAAGGCTAGCGGCCCGCAATTTGCATCCTTTGGATGGCCGGATTACCGTTGCCAGCTCTGTCTCTGACCGAAGCAGGAATCGCTTGAGCACGACGTCTGATACCCGCCTCGCCGTCGATATAGGGGGCACGTTCACCGACATCGTTCTGGAAACCGGCGCGCGGTGCTTCACCCGCAAGGTGCTGACTACGCCGAGCCGGCCCGAGGAAGGGGCGCTGACCGGAGTGCGCGCGATCCTCGGCGATGCCGGGATGAAGTTCGCGCATATTGATGTGTTCGTGCACGGCACCACGCTTGCCACCAATGCCGTGATCGAGCGACGCGGCGCGCGCACGGCGCTGATCGCGACGGAAGGCTTTCGCGACGTGCTCGATATCGCCAATGAGAGCCGCTACGATCAATACGACCTAACTATCGAGAAGCCGCGGCCGCTGGTGCCGCGTGCGCTGCGCCTGACCGTGCCGGAACGCGTCGACGTGCATGGCAAGGTGCGGCTGCCTTTGGACGAGGCAGCGGTGAAGGCGCTGGTACCCTTCTTGAAGGCACAGCGGATCGAGAGTGTCGCGATCGCGTTCCTGCACTCGTATGTCAATCCGTGGCACGAGCGGCGCACGCGCGAGATCCTGCAGCAGGATATGCCCGGCCTGTGGGTCACCTTGTCGAGCGAAGTGTGCCCGGAGGTGCGCGAATACGAGCGCACCAGCACCACCGTAGCCAATGCCTACGTGCAGCCGCTGATGGACGGTTATCTCGGGCGCATGCAGAAAGCGCTGGCGGAAGAGGGCTTCCGCGGCACGATTTACCTTGTGACGTCGGGTGGCGGCCTCACGGCGATAGAGACGGCGCGAAAATTCCCGGTGCGGTTGGTGGAGTCGGGTCCTGCGGGAGGCGCTATTTTCGCGGCCCAGATCGCGGCGCGCGCGGGCGAGAAGCGCGCGCTGTCCTTCGACATGGGCGGCACGACGGCGAAGATCTGCCTGATTGACGATTTCCGGCCCCACACCTCGCGCGTGTTCGAGGTCGACCGCGCGGCGCGTTTCCTCAAGGGCAGTGGTCTGCCAGTGCGCATCCCGGTGATCGAAATGGTGGAGATCGGCGCTGGCGGCGGCTCGATCGCCAAGGTCGACGCGCTGAAGCGCGTGACGGTTGGGCCGGAGAGCGCGGCGTCGGAGCCGGGGCCCGCATGCTACGGCCGAGGCGGCACCAAGCCCACAGTCACCGATGCCGACGTAACTCTGGGCATGATCGATCCGGCGGCCTTCGCGGGCGGCACGATACGCCTCGAGCCCGAGCTGTCGAGCCGCGCGCTTGAGCAGCAGATCGGCGAGCCGCTCGGCCTGTCGACCGAGATGTCGGCCTATGCCGTGCACGAGATGGTCTGCGAGAACATGGCCAGTGCTGCGCGCGTCCATGCAGTCGAGCGCGGCTCGACCATCGCCGACTATACGCTGATCGCGTTCGGCGGTGCTGCGCCGCTGCACGCAGCACGCGTCGCTGAGAAGATCGGCGTGCCGCGCGTGATCGTCCCACCCAATGCCGGCGTGGGCTCGGCGGTCGGATTCCTCGCGGCTCCGGTTTCGTATGAGCTGGTGCGCAGCCGTCACATGCGGCTCGACAGGTTCGACGCGGCCGCCGCGAGCGCGCTGCTCGACGAGATGTCGCGCGAGGCGGCAGCACTGGTGGAGCCCGGCGCGCGCGGCCAGAAGACGATCGAGCGCAGGCTTGCCTACATGCGCTATGTCGGGCAGGGGCACGAGATCACGGTGGCGCTGCCGGTGCGCGCCTTGAAAGAGAGTGACGCGGCTTCTCTGCGCGAGATCTTCGAGAAGGAGTACACGGCGCTGTTCGCGCGGCCGATCCCGGGTGCGGCGATCGAGGCGCTGAGCTGGTCGGTGCTGGTCTCGACCGAGGCGCGGTTGCCTGAGGCGGTCGCCCCGGTGAAGAATGGGGCGGGAGCTGTGCCGACGGGCAAACGCGCCTTTTTCGACGGCCGGGAGGGCAGCCATGTCGACGTGCCGCTTTACCGCCGCGAGAAGCTGGCGCCTGGGGCGAAGCTGCCCGGCCCTGCCGTGATCGCCGAGGACGACACGTCGACCTTCGTGTCGTCCAGCTTCGTCGCGCATGTCGACGCGGCAGGCTGTATTGTGATGGAGCGGAAATCCGCCTGAGGGAAGCCATGAGCAAGTCCAACAGCGCCGGCCTGATCGACCTGCAGATCATGTGGAACCGCCTGATCGCGGTCGTCGAGGAGCAGGCGCAGACGTTGATGCGCACCGCCTTCAGCCCGATTGTGCGCGAATGCGGCGACCTCTCCGCCGGCGTGTTCGACCTGCACGGCAACATGCTCGCCCAGGCTGTCACGGGCACGCCGGGTCATGTCAATTCGATGGCCGAATCGGTGAAGCATTTCATCCGGCACTTCCCCGTCGAAACGATGAAGCCGGGCGACGCCTTCATCACGAACGACCCATGGATGGGGACCGGCCACCTGAACGACTTCGTCGTGACCACGCCGTGCTTCAAGGACGGCCGGCCGGTTGCGCTGTTCTCCTGCACCAGCCACCTCATGGATATCGGCGGCATCGGCTTCGGGCCGGATGCGACCGACGTGTTCATGGAAGGCATCTACATCCCGATGCTGAAGCTGATCGACCAGGGCAAGGTCAACGAGACCTTGATGGCGATGATCCGCGCCAACACGCGCCTGCCGGTCGACACCGAGGGCGACGTTTATTCGCTTGCCGCCTGCAACGACGTTGGCTGCAAGCGCCTGGTCGAGATGATGGACGAGTTCGGCATCGACACGCTCAACCGCCTGTCGGCGCATGTCATCGAGCGCTCTAATGAAGCAGTGCTGGCCGAGATCGCGAAACTACCGAAGGGTACATGGCGCAACGAGATGACGGTCGACGGCTACGACCACCCGGTGACCCTGCGCGCGGCGCTGACGGTCTCGGAGCGAGGCATCCATGTCGACTTCGCCGGCACGTCGGAGAAATCGAAATTCGGCATCAACGTGCCGCTCGCCTATACGACCGCCTACACCGTGTTCGGGCTCGGCTGCGTCGTCGCCACGCACATTCCGAACAATGCCGGCTCGCTTGCGCCGCTGACAATCTCGGCGCCCGAAGGATGCATCCTCAACGCGCCGAAGCCGGCGCCGGTCGCCTCGCGCCATGTCATCGGCCAGATGCTGCCGGATGTCGTATTAGGCTGCCTACGCCAGATCATTCCCGAGCGCGTCCCGGCCGAAGGCACGTCGTGCCTGTGGAACCTCAACGTGCGCGGCCAGAACCGTGGCGGCGAGGGCGGCAAGTACGGCTTCTCGATGGCGATCACCAGCAATGGCGGCACGGGTGCGCGGCCCGACAAGGACGGCCTGTCAGCGACGGCCTATCCAAGCGGGGTGCGCGGCACGCCTGTCGAGATCGCCGAGACGCAGACGCCGCTGATCTTCTGGCGCAAGGAGTTCCGGGCCGACAGCGGCGGCGCCGGCCGCACGCGCGGCGGCATGGGCCAGATGATCGAGATCGAGAGCGGCGTCGAGGCGCCCTTCGAGCTGCTTGCGGCCTTCGATCGCATCGACAACCCGCCACGCGGCCGCGACGGCGGCCGCAACGGGGCGGCCGGATATGTCGGCCTCAAATCGGGGCTGCGGATGAAGGGCAAGGGTTTCCAGGAGGTACCGCCAGGCGACCGCCTCGTCGTGCTGACGCCAGGCGGTGCGGGCATCGGCGACCCGCAGCAGCGCGATCGCGCGCGGATCGCGCGCGACGTCGCGGACGGGCTGATTTCACCGGAGACCGCACGAGAGGTCTACGGCTACACCCCGCAGGAAGCGGCCGAATAGCGCGCCGGCGGGTACGGGCCTTGCAAGGATTAGGGAGAGGCGACGCCACATAACAGCTGAACAGGGGGCTCACATGGGCATCTCGCGACGGACTGTCCTCAAACTGGGCACGGGTGCCGCCTTTGCGGGCGGTCTGATCAGCGCACCTTCGATCGTGCGCGCGCAAGCCGGTATGAAGCTGGACCTTTCGACGGTCTGGCCCGATGGCAACTTCCACACCAAGAACTGCCGCGTCTTCGCCGAGCAGGCCGCCAAGGCGACCGGCGGCGCCGTCCAGATCACTGTGCACTCGGGCGGCTCGCTCGGCTACAAGGGGCCTGAACACCTCAATGCGGTGCGCGACGGCCTCGTGTCGATGGCCGACATCCTCAACATCCAGCAGGTCGGCGAGGCGCCGCTGCTCGGCATCGAGGGCGTGCCCTTCCTGGTCAGCAATGCTGACGAACTCAAGGTGCTGCAGAAATATGCGCGGCCCGAGTTCGACAGCATCGCGGCCAAGTACAATCAGAAGATCCTCTATACGGTGCCGTGGCCGACGCAGTACCTGCACTGCAAGGTCAAGACCGATACGCTTGATGGTCTCAAGGGCCTCAAGATCCGCGTGCCCGACCGCCAGGCCGGTGACATGGTGAACGCGCTCGGCATGGTCGGCGTGCTGATCCCGTGGGGAGAGACGGTGCCGGCGCTCGCCTCGGGTGCTGTGGTCGGCGTCACGACCTCATCGGTCTCAGGCGTCGATGGCAAGTTCTGGGAGTTCCTGAAGTACTTCTACAAGACCAACCACGTCTGGAGCTCGCAGATCGTCACGATCAATCTCGACGCCTGGAAGAAGATCGCGCCGAACCATCAGAAGGCGATCACGGAGCTCGCGACGAAACTCGAACCCGAGTTTTGGGCGGTCTCCATCGAAGCGGACATGTCCAGCGCCAAGCGCCTGATCGAGGGTGGGATGGAGCTGGTCGAGGTGCCGGCGCCGATGCTGAAGGAGATGCGCGAGAAGACGGCGGGGCTCGCCGACGCTTTCATCAAGCGCGCCGGCGGGCCCGCGGCCGAAATTATCGCGCGCTACAAGAAGGACGTGGGCCGCGCCTGAGCGGAGCCGCGTGATGAACGACGCTCGCGCGGCTGGTGCTGCAACACCCGCCCGCGGCGCCGATCCGCTCGGCCGCGTGCTCGACGCCGTCGACGCGCTGTCGACGGTGGGGGCCTGGGCCGCGGTCGGCTGCATCTTCGCCATTCTCGGTCTGATCGCCGGCGAGGTCGCGGCCCGCAACCTGTTCAATTACAGCATCCACTTCGCGTGGGAGTTCAGCGCCTATTTCATGGGGGCAACTTTCATGCTCGGTGCCGGCTACGCGTTGCGCGCAGGCGCCCAGATCCGCGTCAACGTCCTGATCACCGGCGTCGGTGGGAACATCGCTCGCATGATCGATCTCGGTGCCACGCTGCTCAGCGCCGCGATCGCGTCGTATCTGTCCTACGCCTTGTTCCTGCTGACCTGGCTCTCATGGGAGCGCGGCTCGAAGTCGGCCCAGGCGAGCGAGCTGCCGCTCTGGATCCCGCAGCTCGCCCTCTCGGTCGGCGCCGCGATATTCACCGTGCAGCTGATAGCGCGGGCAGCGCGCCTGCTGCGGCGCGAGCCCGGCGAGGATGCGCGCCTGCGGCTAGCGCAGGATATCGAGTAGATCATGTCCGCGATCCTGATCTCGCTCGGCGTGCTGATGACGCTCACCCTGATGGCGGGGATTTGGATTGGGCCAGCCCTGATCGCGACCGGCGTCGTGCTGCTCGAAGTGTTCACGACCCGGCCGACGCTGCGGCTGGTTGGCACCTGGGCCTTCAACGTGCTGACTTCGTCCGAGGTCGTCTCGCTGCCGCTCTTTGTCCTCATGGGCGAGCTTCTGTTCCGCACACGGCTGTCGCAGTCGCTGTTCTCAGGCGTGGCGCCATGGATGTGGTTCCTGCCCGGCCGTCTGCTGCATACGACGGTGCTCGGCTGCTCGCTTTTCGCAGCGATCTCTGGGTCGTCCGCGGCGACGACGCAGGTGGTCGGCCGCATCACGCTCGCCGAGTTGACGCGCCGCGGCTACGACAAGGGGATTGCCGTCGGCAGCCTGGCGGGCGCTGGCACGCTCGGCTTCCTCATCCCGCCCTCGATCCCGATGATCATCTACGCCGTGCTGGCAGAGGAATCGCTGCTGCGGCTATTCACGGCGGGGTTCCTGCCGGGATTCGCACTCGCCGGTTGCTTCATGCTGTATATGGCGGCGCGCGCGGTCCTGCAGCCGAACCTCGTACCTGAGCACGACCGGCGGATGTCCGACTGGAGCTGGCGCGACCGGCTCAAGAGCCTCGTCGAGCTCGGCCCGGTCGTGTTCCTGATCTTCAGCGTGCTCGGCACGATGTATCTGGGCATCGCCAGCCCATCCGAGGCGGCGGCGATGGGGGTTCTGGGCGCGATGGCGGTCTCTGCATGGCAGCGGACGATGACCTTAGACACGCTGCGCGACGCCTGCTTCGGCGCGGTGCAGACCACCTGCATGATCGGGCTGATCGTGCTCGGCGCGTTCATCGTCGGCACCGTGCTCGCCAATCTGCGCGTCCCGCAATTCGTCTCCACTGCGATCACGTCGTGGGAGTTGTCGCCGTTCCTGCTGATCATGATGCTGACGGTATTCTACATCCTGCTCGGCACCGTGCTCGAAGGTTTCTCGATGATCGTTCTGACCTTGCCGATCGTGCTGCCGATCGTGCAGGCGGCGGGCTTCGATAAGGTCTGGTTCGGGATCTTCCTGATCCTCACGATCGAGATGTCGCAGATCAGCCCTCCGGTCGCGTTCAACCTGTTCGTGATTCAGGCCATCACCGGCGACTCGCAGGCTTATGTCGCGCGCAAGGTCGTGCCGTTCTTCCTGATCATGATCGGCTTCACCGCGCTCATTACCGCGTTCCCGCGCCTGGTCACCTGGCTGCCTGACATGCTGCTCGGGCGATAACCACGCAGACTCGCTTGAACGGGCGCCCGGTCCTCCTCACGTGACTAGCGACTGGGGGAGCTGGAGGTATTCATGACCAATCTCGTTAATCCGACTCTTCTTGCGCCGCTGGCCACCGCGAACGACGACGTGCTCATAGGGACCGATTTTGCGGACGTGCTCAGCGGCGGTGACGGAAACGACTCCATCTTCGGCAATGCCGGCCGCGATTGGCTCGACGGCGATGCTGGACGCGACACCGTGGTCGGCGGTGCGGGCGGCGATCTTCTCTACGGGTGGGATGGAGATGACACCCTGAACGGCGAAGCCGGTGACGACTTTCTGTTCGGCGAGGCGGGCGCGGACACGCTCGTCGGCGGATCTGGGAACGATGCCCTGGCGGGCGGGCTGGGCGCGAACGTCTTTGTGTTCGGCGCAGGCAGCGGGTTTGATGACATTCTCGACTTCGAGCCGGGTGTCGACAAGATCGCCATCGTCGCCGGCACGGCCGGCATCGCGACTGCTCAGGGCGCTTTCGTGCACCTGTCCGCGGACGTGGATGGTACGGCGGTGCTCAATCTCGGCGATGGCAACGCGGTGACTCTGATCGGCGTGTCCGCCGCGCAGATCACAGCAGGCGACTTCTCGATCTTGACTGCGTAAGCGGCTGCTTAGCCGCTCGGCATTGGCATTGCAGGCGCGGCTTACGGCCTTTTCTTGCTTGGCGAGCGGGCTGGCGCAGTTGAGTTGGATCGCGACTGTTCGCGCTTCTGCTGGATCACTGGGGCCGCTCCCGTGCCGCCACCAGTGGTCACCGCGCCGCTGGCTGGCGGTCTGGTAGGAGGGCTCAGCTGCATGTGCTGCCGGCGGTGATGCTCCCGCCAGACTCTGTGCCTGTAGTAGGGGACACCCCAATACCGGTGGGGAAACGGCTCATAGTGTGGATAGCCGTACCCGTAATATGACTCATAGCGGTAGCGCCGGGCGTCATCGTCGGGCCCGTAGTCGCTGCAGCCAAGGGTAAGACTGCAGGCGACCGCGACGGCACCGGCTTTCATCTGCGACATGATCGTCTTCAGATAAGCCTCTCAAGGAAAGGATCCCTCGTGGATAACGCCTGCGCCCGCAGCTCGCTTCCCGCGGTCGCTGACTCTTTGGTGGCGGGTTTGAACACGGCCGAGCGCTCGTCACGGCAGCATCAGCCTCGCCGTGCGGGCGCGTTTTCCAGCTTGCTGCTGATTAGTCGAGTTTGATGCCCTGCTTGCGGATGACCTCCGCCCAGCGCGCGCTTTCCTCACGAATCGTGGTGGCCAGCTCTTCAGGCGAATTGCCGACAGGATCGGCGCCCAGCCCGGCAAGTTTATCCTTCACGTCGGGCAGCTGCAGAATGCGCACGGTCTCGCGATGCAGCTTCCCAATCACGCCCTTTGGCGTGTTGGCTGGGACCATAAGCGCGTACCACGACGTCGCCTCGAAGCCGGGGAAGCCTTGCTCCGCAATGGTCGGAAGCTCCGGTGCGACCGGAGAACGCTTGAGACTGGCGACCCCGAGCGCTCGCAAGGCGCCGGACTGCATGTGCGGCAGCGCGGAGGACATCTGACTGAACATCATCGAGACATGGCCCCCGAGGAGATCGTTGAGTGCCGGCCCAATGCCCCTATAGGGAACGTGGAGCATGTCGACTCCGGCGGCGAGCTTGATGAGCTCGCCGGCAAGATGCGCTTGGCTGCCGGCGCCGGGCGAGGCGAAGGTGAGCGCGCCGGGCTTCGATTTCGCCAGCGCTACGAGCTCCGCCAGCGATTTGGCCGGAACCGACGGGTTTATGACGACGACATTTTCAACTGTGGCAAGCGTCGTCACGGGCGCCAAGTCGCTCGGCTTGTACGGTAGATTTGCGAACAGCGTCGGATTCACGGTGATATTGCCGGTCGGCACGATCACGAGCGTGTAGCCGTCCGGCAGCGACTTCGCCGCGAGGTCCACGCCGAGGTTTCCGGCGGCACCCGGCTTGTTCTCGATGACGACCGGCTGGCCCCAGGCCTCGTTGAGCTTTTGGCCAACGGTTCGCGCCAGCAGGTCCGTCGGCCCGCCCGGCGGAAACGGAACGATCCAGCGTATCGGCTTAGAGGGGTAGTCCTGCGCAGCCGCGATTCCGGGGATCAGTACCGTCGCGATCAGCACCAGTCGCGCTATGCCGAGCTTGCTCATCAAAAGGCTCCTCATTGCTCACGGGTACCGACCCGGAGACCCGAGCATCGTAGTCAGCAGGGTTGGCCCTATGCAATCCGGCTACGCTGATCCCTTCACATTAGGCGATACGCGCAGCGCAAAGTGAACCGTTAGGCCAGACATGCCGTTGTCCTGAGCGCGCCGAGGCTGAGCGCCGCGCGCGGCGGGTCTTTCGAGAAGCAGGGCGCTCAATAGCACGCATACCAGCTGACGACGAGCGTTGCTATTGACCTCGGACGAGTCGAGCCGCGCAGGGAGCGCCATTGATCTCCAGGCTATGCGTGGTGGAGGCGAATGCTATGGCGACCGTCACGGTCTTTGGGGGCACGGGCTTCCTCGGGCGGCGCGTCGTGCGACGGCTCGCCGAAGAGGGAGCCGCGGTGCGTGTCGCAGTCCGGCATCCTGACCAAGGGCGCAACGCCCTAAGCACACTGGAGCGAATCGCTTTCGTCCGTGCCGACGTGCGCGATCGGGTGTCTGCCGCCGCCGCCGTCGCCGGTGCGGATGCGATCGTCAATGCGGTCTCTGCTTATGTCGAGAAGGGCGGCGTGACCTTCGAGGCGGTGCACGAGCGCGGCGCCGAGGTGCTAGCGCGTGAGGCGGCTGCCGCCGGAGTTTCCCGGCTCGTGCTCGTCTCCGGCATCGGTGC
>DATAAP010000698.1:0-2982 GCA_036260035.1 Alphaproteobacteria bacterium
TCGACAAATTCCTGGGTGACGGCATCCTCGCCAGCTTCGGCGCCGCGCGCGCCTCCGAAAGCTATGCAGCCGATGCGCTGCGCGCCGTCGATGCGCTGCTGGAGGAAGCATTGGCGTGGCGGGTGGCGCTGATGGCTGCAGGCCGTCCGGCGCCGCAGATCGGTGCCGCGGTCGCGCACGGCCAGGTTCTGTTCGGCGCGGTGGGCGACGAGAGCCGGCTGGAATACACCGTGATCGGCGACGCCGTGAACCTCGCGGCGAAGCTCGAGAAGCACACCAAGGTCGTCAAAGTGCGCGCCCTCACCACGGCGGAGACGTATCGCCTCGCGCAGGCGCAAGGTTACGTTCCGCCGGCGCCGAAGGCGCGTCTGACGGCGGAGAAGATCGACGGCGTCGAGTCCCGCCGCGACCTGATTGCGTTGGGGTGAGCGCTTCGCCAACGCGCCGGCAATCTGCGGGCCCACCTTCGGTTTACTTGAGAAGTTTGCCTAGCGCCACGACCGGGGATCGCGTGAATCCCAGCTTCTCGTAGAATCCCATAGCCTTGCCATTCGCTTCGGCGACCAGCAGCATGAGCTTCGGCGCCTTGCGTGCGCGCAGCCAGCGCTCGGCGGCTGCGAGCACCGCTTTGCCATGGCCCGAGCGCTGCAGCGCCGGCTCGACCGCGAGGTAGTAGACCCAGCCGCGATGACCGTCGAAGCCGACCATCGCGGTGGCGATGGCCCTGCCATCCTGGCGGCCCACAAGCAGCGTCGCGTCCGCGGCGCGGCGCGCACGCGCGATGTCCGCGCGCGCATCGTTGTCAGGATGCAGCAGCCCGCAGCGTGCCCAAAGATCGAGCACCGTATCGAGATCGCCATCTTCGATCGTGCCTATGTCCATTTGCCCCTCCGGCCGCGCGCAGTTTCTGCATGACTTGCCTTCGCGAGGAAAGCCTTCTCTTAAGCTGCGCGTCCTGCGTAGGATCGCCTCCGCAATTCCGCAGGGGGAGCACCACCATGGCCACGCGAAGGCCGGCCGCACGCAAGAACGCCAACGGCCGGACCGTCTACTTCTTGAATGGGCCCAACGCCAATCTCTACGGCCACACTGCTGGTGCGGTGTACGGCTCCGAGACCTTCGAGGATCTCGGCAAGCGCTGTGCGCGCAAGGCGAAGGAGCTGGGTTTGACGCTGTCGTTCCGGCAGAGCAACTACGAGGGCGAGCTGATCGGCTGGATCCAGGAAGGCATCAAGAGGGCCGACGGCATCGTCATCAATGGCGCCGGGCTGACCTACACCTCGGTCGCTCTCCTGGATGCGCTGCTGGCGTTCCCGAAGCCGATCGTCGAGGTGCATATGAGCAACATCTATCGCCACGAGCCGTTCCGGCACCATTCGTACATTTCGAAAGCGGCGACGGGGATAGTGGCGGGCCTCGGAGCAGACGGATACGAGCTGGCGCTCGAGGCAATGAGGCGGCTGCTTGACCGCGCGGAGGCGAAATGACCGGGGCGATGATGTTCTACAGCAAGTTCGACGACGCCAATGATTGGCGCGACCACTTGCTGCGTGCGATGCCTGGGCTCAATTTCCGCCCGCACCCGGATGTCGGCGATCCGGCGGAGATCGAGAGTGCGATGGTGTGGAAGGCGCCGCCGGGAGAGCTGCGCAAATATCCCAACCTCAAGCTGATTGTGAATATCGGTGCGGGCGTCGACTACATATTGAAAGACACGACGCTGCCGCCAAACGTGCCGATCATGCGCATCGTCGATCCCGAGATGAACCGCATGATGGCGCAGTACGTGCTGCTGGCCGTGCTGCGCTACCACCGCGATTTCCCGGCGCTCGAGAAGGCGCGGCGCGCGAAGCGCTGGCACTACATCCATCCGCGCGAGAGCGCCACCCTTCCGGTCGGCATCATGGGGCTGGGCCATCTCGGCACCATGGCAGCGCAGGAGCTGCTGCGGCAGGGATTCCCTGTCTCCGGCTGGTCGCGCACGCCGAAATCGGTCGAGGGGGTCGCGACTTTCCACGGCCCTGCGCAGCTCAAGGACTTTCTCGCGCGCTCACAGATCTTGGTGCTGATGATGCCATTCACGCCGGAGACGGACAGCATCGTCAACCGCGACGTGCTCTACGCGCTGCCGCGCGGCGCCAAGGTAATCAATGTCGGCCGCGGCCAGCTCGTCGACGAGGCGGCGCTGGCGGCCGCCATCCGCGAGGGCCAGATCGGCGGTGCTACCCTCGACGTGTTCCGCACCGAGCCGCTGCCGCCGGACCATCCGTTCTGGGACGTGGAGGAGGTGACAATCACACCGCATCTCGCCAGCATCGCCGTCCCGCGTACTGCCGCCCCGCAGATCGCGGAGAACCTGCGTCGCCTGCGCGCAGGGGAGCCGCTCTTCAACCTCGTAGACCGGTCGCGCGGGTACTGAGGAAGGTGACGCTTTTAGAACGGCTGTCCGATGACGCGCGAAAGGAAGGGCTTTACCGCCTTCAGCCGCTCGTCTGGTGGGATGGAATGTCCGCTCTCGAGCAGGACGACGGACGCTTCCGTCCCATTCGCCTTTAGGGCTGCCGCGAGGGCCTCTGCCTGAGCAGACGGCAGGAAGTCGCGACGGCCGTGCAGGATCAGCGTCGCGGCGCGAATGCGGTCGGCCACTCGCAGGGCCGTTCGCGACTCGAATGCTTCTGGACTTAGCCCTGCTTCCCGCTCCACGTTCTTTCTTATGCTAGGCGGCATGAGCGGATAGGCCGCAGCGAAATCGTACGCACCGGAAATCAAGACCAGCGCCCGCAGGTTCGGCTCGTCCGCGGCCACGACGCTCGATGCGATGGCGCCGCGGCTTACGCCATAAAGAACCATGCGGTCCGGATCGACTCCGGGAAGCCCTCTCAGATAGGCGAGGGCTACGCGGATGGCTCGCTGCGTCGCCGGTCCGGAATAGTCGGGTGGGCCGTCGGAGCCGCCATACCCTGGCTGCGAGACAGCGGCCGC
>DATAAP010000699.1:0-1809 GCA_036260035.1 Alphaproteobacteria bacterium
GGTGAAGGAGCGCACGCGATAGCCGCGCCGCGGCGTGCGCGGATCGCCTCGACGACGCGCAGATGATCATCATGCGCGCGGCGGAGCTGGCCGCGCGAGCGGTCGGCGGTCGCCACGGCGAACATGATCGCTCGCGGTGACGCGAGCGGGATGCGGATCACCTGGTCGAACGCGGCGCGCAGCGCGATGTTGCCGCTGCCGTCGATCAGGGCTTCGTGGAAATCCATGTTCGCCTGTGTCCAGGCGAGGCGGTCGGCGACGTTGAGCGCGCTGCGCTCGACGATGGCTTCCGACTGCGCCATCGCAGCTTCGAACCGCGTCTCGATTGCCGCATCCAGCCCGCGCTCCGCGACGAGGCGCGCCGCCATCGCCTCGAGCTCGCCGCGCACATCGATGGCGCCCGCCACCTCGTCGATGGTGAAGGAGCGCACGCGATAGCCGCGCCGCGGCGTGCGCACCAGCAGCCCCTCGCGTTCCAGGGTCGCCATCGCGATCCGCGCCGGCGTGCGCGACAGGCCGAGCGCGCGCGCCACCGCTTCTTCGCCCAGCTTGCGGTCGGGCGCGAAGGCGCCGGACAGCACGAGCTCACGCAGGCTCTGGGTGGCGTGGTCAAGATTGGTGGACATGGCCCGGTCCGTTTTGGATGCAATTCTCGCAAACTCGACCGTCATATCGCATCGAGCGTTGACGGTCATCAAATTTTGCATCCAATATGTGCCATAGCAGCGGGGTGCGGTCCCCGCGAGGAGGGAGACGTGCTCGACCAGCCTATCGCTTCAAGCCAGCCCGCCGTTGTGCCGACCTACGCGAACCCGCCGCTGATGGCGAAGCGGCCGCCGCGTTGCCCGCCGATGCTGGAGATCACGTCTGCGGACCAGCTGCTGCCGTATCTCGATGCGGTCGCAAAGCGGCCCTACAACCAGGGCCTCCACGCCTGCTGGGATCTGAAACCGGGCGAGCGCGTGCTGCTGCGCGTCGACAACTGGCACGACCCGTTGGTGGTCGAGGCGTGCAAGAAGATCCTCGAGAAGTACGGCTGCAAGTACGAGATCCTGATGGCCGACAAGGGTCCGGTGCCGGACTGGGTCGGCGCCGACGAGGTCGAGTACTACTTGCGTCGCACCAAGGAACTCGCCGACTGGATGGACCAGTGGGACGTGATGTCCAAGGAGGGCAAGTACGACAAGCTGCTGTGGGGCTATGGCGGGCCGGTGCTGGTCGACACGCATATGAAGATCCAGCGCATGCCGTTCATCACGCCGGAGATCCTGGCGTCGCCGGCGCATACGATGCCCTATGAGCTGCTGCACGCGATCGACATGTGGACGTGGGAGCGCGTGCGCTCGGCCAAGCGCGTGCGCATCCAGGATCCGGAAGGCACCGACGTCAGCTATACCAACCACGCCGGCTACTACGATGCCAAGCGCGAGAACTTCAACGCGGACCTGGTGGCGCAGACCTGGGCGGGCAACGAGCAGTTCGGCCGAACCTATCTGCCGGGGCACGTGCTCGGTAAGCCGTGGCTCTATCTGCCGGGCAAGGAGGACGGCAACGGCGTCATCGCCGGCACGACGAACCATATAGCGCCGGTGGACTGGACGCAGCTCGTCGTCGAGAACAGCAAGATCGTCGACATTCGCGAGGGCGGCGAGTTCGGCGCGAAGCTGCGCAAGCTGAAAGCTGAGACCGACCACCTGCAGTATCCGGGCTTCCCGGGCAAAGGGTTGATGCACTGGTGGGAGGCCTCGATCGGCACGAACCCGCACATCCACCGCCCGCGCAAGGGCTTCCCGTCGGGCTGGATCAACA
>DATAAP010000700.1:0-8167 GCA_036260035.1 Alphaproteobacteria bacterium
CCTCGACCACCCGGTTGGCGCCCTCGGCGCTGCGCGCGTAGTTCACCGCGACCGCGAAGCCGCGCGCGCCCGCGCCCCGCGCGACCGCCGCGCCGATGCCGCGCCCGGCTCCAGTTATAAGCACAACACCGCACATGCCCATCTCCCGGCTGTTCGGCGCCCCTTATAGCGCCGGCCGGAGGGCGGGAGCAGCCTTCGCGAGGCTGCCCCGCCGGAACGGGCGTGCGGCTCGCGCTACAGCCGCTCCTGCTGCATCCGGCCCGCCATCGCGCGATGCCGCTGCACCATCGGCAGCGCCGAGCGCGCGACAGACTGCAGCTGAGGATTGTCGCCGCCCTCGCCGTAGCTCCTCAGCAGGGTCTCGGTTTCCGAATGCGCCATCTGCTGCTGGTCGAGATAGCGCTTGTCGAAATCCGCGTCCGGCGCGTCGCGCAGATGGTCAATCATGGTCTTCCGGCGCGCGTCGAGCTCGGTGGGCGGCGTCAGCGCGCCATGAAACCGCGTCACCTCGCTCGAGCGCAGTGCGGACATCATCTGGTGCGTCGTGGTGGTGTGATCCTCCAGCATCATCTGCGCAAGGGTCAGCACCGGCGCCGAGCGCGAACGTTGCAGCGCAATGCGCGCCGCCTCCATCTCGTACATGTCGCCGATGGCGGCGTTTTCCACGAACGAGCGTGCGTCCCCGACTGTGGCGGCGGCAGCCTTGCCGACCATGCCGCCGACCGTATCGGTCACCTTGTCCATTGTGCCGCGCAGTCCGCCGCGCTTTTCGTTCTTGGCCATGGTCGTCTCCTCAATCGTGCTCGGCCATTTCGGGCCGGCGTTCCTTCACACTGCCGCCGTGCGCTGTCACGCTGCGCCAGTAGCCGAATTGGTCGTGCGGGCCGTTCTCCTGCAGGGCAGGGACGGGATGGGCGCCCTCGAGCTGAAACCGGTATTCTTGGCCCTGCTGATCGCGGCGCTGGTTAATCACTTGCTCGCTGGGCGCGCCGCCCTTGTTTACCGTAGCCTGGTAGTCGAAGTAGCGGTGGCCGTCCGGCAGGCTCGTCACCGGAACGAACTCGGAATCCCAGCCTGTTAGCTCGACCTGCCGTGCCACGACGTCGCGCAGGTAGGCCTTGTTCTCCTCGAAGGTCATCGGCTTCTGGATGGGGTCGGGGAAGAGCTCGGCGGCATCCTGCCCCTCGATCTCCTGCAGCAGCTGTGCTGCGATGCGCAGGTGCTCGAGTTCCATATTGAGGTGCAGCTCCCAGAGCGCGCGGATCCGCTGGTCGGACTCGGTCTCCATGCACGACCAGTAGAGCCAGCATTCGTGATATTCGTGCAGCACCCAGTTGGTCAGCCAGCTCATCTCCGGATCGAGGCATGACTCGTAATGGGTGACATGCTGCTCCTCGATCTGCGCGATCTCTAGGTAGAGGGCGCGCGCGAGCGGCTCTTCCGGCCGGTTCCCGAAATTCATGTAGTAGTTCATCGTCTGCTGCTCTGCTGAGACCAAGGTCAGCGCATTGAGCATCGATTGCCGGTGCGCGGCCTGCACGGTCATCGGGCGGCGCAGGTCATCGCGCGGGTCGCGATGCTCAAAAATCGTCGGCCGACCCGGCATGATCTCCGTGTAGTTGCCGGTGATCTCTTCCGCCTTGCGTCGATTGCCCATGAGGTCCATGAGGTTGGCGTAGCGGTAGAGATGGTCGAAATCCTCGAGCAAGCCGAACTCGTAGACTTGACGCAGGTAGGGATCGGGCTCATTGCGCGCGAGCCAAGCGGTAAGGTCCACAGCGACCTGCTCGTAGCCGATCGTCACTTCAACGACGTTCTCCTGTGCAGGCAGGAGCCAGTTCACCGCTTTCTGCTGCTGTTGCTCGACCCGGCGCACGCGCGCGAGATCCTGCTTCAGCTTGACATCAGGCGTGTGGCGCGCGAACTGGTGCGAGAACATCGCGGATTCGACCTCGACGCCGTTCATCAGGATGACGCGGCATCGCGTATAGGGATGGACGGCATCCGTCCTGTAAGGCTCAACGTTAAGTTCCGACCAGCTGCGAAGCTGGCGCTCCAGCGGGATTCCGCGCTCGGCGAGAGGGTTGAAGGGCATCGGCGTCTCCTGTTTGGGTGGTTGCCCAACTCAGAGCGGTTCCAAAACGTTCCACTAGTCCGTAGATTCATTGAGGGACCGCCGCTTGGATGGTTTCGCCTCGCGACCTTCGCGCCGATCGGTGGCCGCTGCCGCGGCCATATCTTCCGTGGGAGATTTGCCTCCGCAGAAATGATCGGCCGGAGGCTGCCTTGCGCTTGCCGAGCCGAGTTCCTCTCTGCGCATGAAGCGGGTCGACCGGACCGTCCTTTCGCGATGTGCTCGCATCGGAGAAGGAGGGCGACTCTCTTGGACACGGTATCACCCGAGCGGCGCAGCGAGATCATGCGGTGCATCCGCGGCAAAGACACGGCGCCGGAGCTGGCCGTGCGGCGGTTCCTGCACGGCGAGGGCCTGCGGTTCCGGCTGCACCGCGCAGGCCTGCCCGGGACGCCCGACCTCGTCTTCCCGGCACGGCGCATCTGCGTATTCGTGCACGGCTGCTTCTGGCACGGCTGCCCACGTTGTGCTGCAGGGGGGCGCCGGGTGAAGTCCAACACGGCCTACTGGGAAGCGAAACGCGTTGCCAACCGGGCGCGCGACCGCCGCGTCGAGGCGTCGCTCGCGGCGGCGGGCTGGCGCGTGCTCGAGGTGTGGGAATGCCAGGTGCGCGACCCGCGCATGCTGGCCCGGCTGGCGCGGGCGGTGAGGAGGGCCGCGGTGAAGAAATCGGTGAATGGGAGCGTGAGCACGCGCCGCTTTGACCGGATCTGTCTTCCTGGGATTTGACCCGGAAGCTCGCGACGGCCCTGATCGCCGCGCTAAGGCCTGCTCTGCGCGAAACCCCCTTTACGTTCGGCGAGGTGCTTCCGGCTTACCGCCGCCGGCCGCATCGGCTATAACACGCGCCACGGACACGGGAGGGAACCGATGATCAATCGACTGGGTGCAGTCTTCCTCGCGGCGTTGCTCGCCGCCGCAGCGCTGCCGGCGCTGGCGCAGACCACCGCGCCACTGCCGGCGCAGTTCGCGCAGGCCGGGCCGATCCGCGAGATCACCAAGATCGCAGGCGAGATCTACCGCTTCCGCAACAATAACCATTACTCGATCTTCGTGGTGACGCCGGCCGGCATCATCGCCACCGATCCGATCAACCGCGACGCCGCGACCTGGCTGAAGGGCGAGCTGCAGCGCCGCTTCAACCTGCCGGTCCGCTACCTGGTCTACAGCCACGACCATGCCGATCACATCTCCGGCGGCGAGGCGTTCGCAGATACTGCGACCGTGGTGGCGCATGAGCGCGCGCGCGAGGTGATCATCGGCGAGAAACGGCCGACGGCGGTGCCGAGCGTCACGTTCTCGGAGCGCGGCATGATCGATCTCGGCGGCACTGTGATGCAACTCGTCTACACGGGCCGCAACCACTCGGACAATTCGATCGTGATGTACTTCCCAGTCGAGCGCGTGCTGTTCGCCGTCGACTTCATCCCAGTAGAGAGCGTTGCCTTCCGCGACTTCCCGGACGCCTATATGCCGGATTGGATCGAGTCGCTGCGCCGCGTCGAGCAGATCGACTTCGACATCCTCGTGCCTGGCCATGGGCCGCTCGGGCGCAAGCAGCACGTCACCGCATTCCGCGAATACCTGGAGGACCTGCGCAACCAGGTGCTGGCGCTCGCCCGCGACGGCAAGTCGGTCGACGAGGCGAAGCGCATGGTCAATCTCGACAAGTACCGCACCTGGGCCGGCTTCGAGCAGATGTCGCAGCTCAACATCGAAGGCATGTACCGGCTGGTGCAGGCGAATCGCAGAGGGAACTAGCGACCTCTTGCAGAGATCGGGCGGACGGAGGCAACCTCATCCCCGCCTTCTCCCGCGAGCGGGAGAAGGAGCTCAAGCCGCAGCGCGCTGGAAACCCTCTCCCGCTTGCGGGACAGGGTAGGGTGAGGGTAGAGCCGCAAGCGCGGCGAAAGACGTTCAGGGAAAGCACAGCGAAGGACCAACGGAAATGCAAGTCGTCATCACCGGCGGCGCCGGCATGCTCGGCAAGAAGCTCGCGAAAAAACTCCTCGAGCGTGGCACGCTCGCAGGGCCGGATGGAAAACAGCGTACGATCGACAAGCTGGTCTTGATGGACGTTTCCGAGGCGCCCGACCTGCCCAAGGACAAGCGCATCAGTTTCGTCGCCGGCCAGGTCTACGATGCCGAGCTGATGCGCAAGCTGATCAGCGGCGACACCAATAGCGTCTTCCATTTCGCCGCGGTGGTCAGCGCCGGCGCCGAGGCGGATTTCGACCTCGGCTACCGCGTCAATCTCGACGGCACGCGCGTGGTGCTCGAGGCCTGCCGCACGCTCAAGACGCCGCCGCGCGTGGTCTTCACGTCGTCGGTTGCGGTCTATGGCGGCGACATGCCGCCGGTGATCACCGACGAGCAGAAGCTGACCCCGCAGACCTCCTACGGCGCGCAGAAGGCAATGGGCGAGCTGCTGATTGCCGACTACACGCGCAAGGGCTTCATCGATGGCCGTGCGTTGCGCCTGCCGACCATCGTTGTGCGGCCGGGCAAGCCGAACAAGGCGGCATCGACCTTCGCCTCGTCAATCATCCGCGAGCCGCTGCAAGGTCAGGAGGCGATCTGCCCGGTGCGGCCCGACAACTGGATGCCGCTGCTCAGCCCGCGCAAGACGGTTGAGTGCTTCATCCACGCGCACGAGCTCGCCTCGTCCACCTGGGGCACCAACCGCACCCTGATGCTGCCCTCGCTCGACGTGACGGTGGGCGACATGGTGGAGGCGGTGAAGCGCGTGGCCGGCAATGACGCCTACAAGAAGATCGTCTGGAAGCAGGACCCGCTGATCCAGAAGATCGTCGACGGCTGGCCGGCGCGCCTCGATAGCAGGCGCGCCCGCGACATGGGCCTGAAGGCCGACGCATCGATCGACGCCATCATCCAGGCCTTCATCGAGGACGACCTGCGGCCGCAAGTGCACTAGCCCCTCGGAAGGGCGAAGGGCTGCGCGGTGCGCCGGCTGGAAACCGAAAAAAAACGTTTATTAAAGATGTCGTAAACGATTGTCCGCTTAGGTTGTCATCCACGAGGGGACGCGGGGACTGACACATGAGCGAGCAATCCGTGCCGGCCGGGCTGCAGGCGTCGTGGAAGGCGAGGTCGCGCCTGTCCGGGCTCAAGATCGGCACGCGCCTCTATGCGGGCTTCGGGCTAGTTCTGCTGCTGCTGGCCTTTGTCGGCGCGGTGGGCTTCAACGGGCTGCAATCGTCGGGCGACGCGCTGGAGACATACGACCGGCTGACCGGCGATACGCTGCGAATTGTCGACGTCGAGCGCAACGTGGTGGCGCTTGGGCGCGATGTGCTTGAGTTCGCCACGACCGGGAGCGAGGCGGTGCTCAGGCGGACGCGGGCGTTGGCCGCAAGCATCCGTGCCGAGCTTCAGGATGCTGAAGCGGCGGCGCAGGGCGAAGAGCAACGCAAGCTGATCCAGCGCATGATCGAGCTCGAGACCGCGTACAGCGCCGGGTTCGACAAGATGGCGGGCTTGCGCACAGCGCGCGATCAGATCCTTGAGGATGAGATGAACGCCGCGGCTCCCGACATCCAGCGCGACCTTAGCGAAAGCGCCAAGCAGGCGCTGGGCGAGAATGACTTCGAGGGCGCCGCCCTAATCTCAAGCGCGCTGGAGCAGTTCCTGCTCGCGCGCGCCAAAGCGATGCAGTTCGTCGCCGCGCCGGACTCCAAGATCGCGGCCGAAGTGAAAGGTCACTTCACGAGCTTCTCCACCAACGTCGTCCTAGCCGGCGAGACCGTGCAGTCGATTGAAAACAAGAAGCGGGTTTCGCTCGCGTCCGCCCAGGTCAGGAAATTCGCCGACGCGTTCGCCCGGATGACGGCGGCCACCCTCGAGATGGCGCAGGTGATGAACGGCCCGATGGCCGAGGCATCGCGCGCCTTCGCTGCGACGGCCGCGGAGATCAAGGAGGGTCAGCTGAAGGCCGTGGCGAGTCTGCGCCAAGAATCGCAAGCTTCGATCATCGCGACGGAGGCGGTTTCAATCGCCCTCGTCGTCGTCGCCTTCCTGCTCGGCGGCCTGCTGGCCTGGCTGATCGGGCGCGGCATCGTCCGGCCGGTCAATGGCATGACGGAGGCGATGGGCCGCCTCGCCGGCGGCGACCGCACCGTCGCGGTGCCGGGCCGTGAGCGCGGCGACGAGCTGGGCGCTATGGCTGCATCGGTCGAGATATTCAAGCACAGCATGCTCGAGACGGATCGCCTGCGCGCCGAGCAGACAGAGATGCAGAAGCGGGCCGAGGCGGAGCAGCGCCGGATGATGGCGAATCTCGCCGACGATTTCGAACGCGCAGTCGGCAGCATCGTGCGCGCCGTCTCTGAAGCGGCGGCTGGCATGAAGGCCGCCGCGCAGACGATGTTATCGACAGCGGAGGAGACCTCACGCGAAACGACGACCGTCTCCGCGGTATCGACCCAGGCTTCCGCGAATGTGCACACCGTCGCGACGGCCGGCGAGGAGCTGTCGAGCTCGATCCAGGAGATCGGCCGGCAGGTCGCGCAATCGGCGCAAATTGCAGGGCAGGCAGTCAGTGTTGCAGAGCGCACCGACGCGCAGGTTCAGGGCCTCGCGGATGCGGCGCAGAAGATCGGCGACGTGGTGAAACTGATCAACGATATCGCGAGTCAGACGAACCTCCTCGCCCTCAACGCGACGATCGAGGCGGCGCGCGCGGGCGAGGCAGGCAAAGGCTTCGCGGTCGTCGCCTCCGAGGTGAAGGCGCTGGCCAGCCAGACCGCAAAGGCGACCGACGAGATCGCCACGCAGATCGCCGCGATCCAGGGCGCCACGCGCGAATCGGTCGAGGCGATCAAGGGCATCGGCCGCGTCGTCGGCGAGATCAACGAGATCGCGACGACGATCGCCTCCGCGGTCGAGGAGCAGGGTGCGGCGACCCAGGAGATCGCCCGCAACGTGCAGGAAGCTGCGAAGGGAACCGAGGAGGTCTCCTCGCGGATCGCCGGCGTGAAGGACGCTGCGAGCAGGACCGGCACCACGGCCGACCAGGTGCTTGCCGCTGCGGGCAACGTTGCGACCCAAGTCGACGTGCTGCGCAAGCAGGTCGACCAGTTCCTGGCCGCCGTGCGCGCGGCGTGACGGCGCGCTACAGCGCGATCGTGATGCCGCCGTCGACGACCAGGGTGTGGCCGTTGACGTAGCTCGCCTCATCTGAGGCTAGGAAGACGGCGGCAGCACCCAGCTCGTCCGGCTGACCCCAGCGGCCCACCGGCGTGCGCCGCTCGATCATCCCCGTGAACTCCTTGTCGGCGAGCAGTGGCGCGTTGAGCTCCGTCGCGAAATAGCCGGGTGCTATCGCGTTGACCGTGACTCCCTGCGGGCCGAGTTCGACGGCCATCTGCCGAGTTAATGAGTCGAGGGCGGCCTTCGCCGCGGCGTAGGCCGGGACGGTCGGCCGGCCCACGCGGCCCATGATGGACGTAGTGTTGATGATGCGGCCGTGGCGCTTGCGCACCATCGTTTTCGCCGCCTCGCGCGCCAACACGAACGCGGCGGTCAGGTGCGTGTTGAGGATGGAGATGAAGTCAGCCGTCTTGTAATCGATGACTGCGCCACGGATGTTGCTGCCGGCGTTGGAGACGAGGATGTCGATCTTGCCGTGGTCGCGCACGATGAGCGCGACCGCGTCGACGGCCGCCTTCTCGTCGGACACATCGAACGGCATCGCGCTTGCGGCGATGCCGTCCTGCTTGAGCATGGCCGCGGCCTTGTCGAGCGTGTCGGCAGTGCGCGCGGTGATTATGACCGTGGCACCCGCTTTGCCGAGGGCCTTGGCCATCGTGAAGCCGAGCCCGCGCGAGGCACCGGTGACGAGCGCCACGCGCTCTTTCAGAGAGAACATGGCGATCCTTATTCGGCGAGGAACTTGCGCAGCGGCTCGGCGACCTTGGTAATAGCGAACAGCCCGTCGAGATGGCCGCGATCACCCTCGATCTCGACCAGCTCTGCCGACTTGCCCTGCTTCTTCAGGATATCGACGCTCTGCCG
>DATAAP010000701.1:0-1509 GCA_036260035.1 Alphaproteobacteria bacterium
AGATGCATTGCTGGCCGCTCGCCTCGAACCCTGCGCCTGCGATACGGGTCGCGGCATCTGCAAGATCGGCGTCGGCGCAGACGATGTTGGCGGCGTTGGAGCCAAGCTCACCGACGAATTTTTTCGCGCCCGCGGCGCGAACGAGTTCGTTGCCGGCGGCAGTGGAGCCGGTCACGGTCACCGCGGCGACAAGAGGATGCGCGACCAGGAGCTGCGCGGTCTGGCGTCCGCCCGGCACCACGTTGAACAACCCGTCCGGCAGGCCCGCCTTCTTCACCGCCTCTGCGATGAGCAGCGCCACTTCCGTGCCGGGCGGCGACGGCTTTACGACCACGGCGTTACCCACGGCGATCGCGGGCGCGATCTTCTGGACCAAAAGATTGACCGGCCCGTTGAACGGCGTGATGGCCGCGACCACGCCATACGGAATACGCACGGTGAAGCCAAAGCGGCCGGCGCCGGTCGCAGCCACGTCGAGCGGCAGCACTTCGCCGTTGAGATGCGGCAGCTGTGCGGCGCAGGCGCGGATGAAGGCCCCTGCCCGCTTGGCCTCGAACGTCGCCGCGCGCCGGGGCTTGCCGATGTCGCGGATAAGCGAGCGCACGAGCTCGGCCTCGATCTTGTCCACCGCGTCGGCCGCGGCATTAAGCCACTCCACGCGCTTGGCCACCGTCGCATCGAGGTGCTTCATGTAGGCGCCGTAGGCGTGTCTGACAGCGGCATCGATGATGGCGGCGTCCGACTCCACGATCTGCGACGCCGACGTCTCGTCGATCGGCGAGATCAGGTCGGAGAATTTCACGTCGGCCGCGACGCTCGCCGCGCCGCCGATCCACGGCAGATGCCGGATGGGTGCAGTCATGGGAACTCTCCTTGAGCTGGTCGTCCCTATTTAGCGCATGGAAGCGGCCGTGTGGACAGCTGCGATGCCGCTCTCTAGTTTCCGCATGATCGGGAGCGGAGACATGGAATGGCTGTCGTCTGGGAAAAGGAGCTGCCGCGCAATATTGGCTTTGCGTTCGATTTGAAGAAAGGACAGTCGGTACGCATCCGCTCGCAGACCATCATCGATTTCGTCTGCTTCAATCGCGAAAACCTGCGCGAGCGCTTCGACCAGGCGCGCACCAAGGCCAATCAGCGCAAGGTGTTCATCTCGACCGGCGACCAGCTCATCTCCAAGCTCAACAACACGATGATGACGATTGTGGAGGATACCTTCAAGGAAGGCCACCACGACCTGCAGGAAGGCATGTGCAGCCGCAAGCGCCACGAGCTCGCGGCGGCGCGCGGGATGTGGGAGAAGACCTACGGCCGGCCGCTGTCCGAAATGCCGCCGCGCGGCTGCACCGAAAACTTGAGCACCGTGCTCGCGCCCTACGGCATTGCGCTCGAAGACGTGCCGAGCCCGTTCAACATCTTCCAGCACATGATCATCCACCCGGACGGCGAATTGGAGCATTCGCACATCCGCCCCAAACCGCCCGGCGCGCATGTGACGCTGCGCGCGGA
>DATAAP010000702.1:0-2118 GCA_036260035.1 Alphaproteobacteria bacterium
GCACGCTTTGCCGTCTCCTGGCCTTTGATGTCGCGTAGGTCGGGATAGCTCGTCTCCGCTTCAGCAAGCCGCGGCCGCGGTGTCTGCAGCACCTGGCTGCCCTTGAAATGGTTGACCAGGCCTATCAGCGAGTCGGGTGCCAGCACCTCATGTCCATCCGCGGCACTGCCGGCCCACGCCGCCTCGCCGCCGCACGCACCGGGGCAGACGATGCCGCGCCCATGCGCGAGCGCCCCCATGGCTGCCGGCAGAACGCCCGCGACGGGTGCTATCTTGCCGTCGAGCGCGAGCTCGCCCAGCATCGTGTAGCGCTGCACTTCGTCGCTTTCGAGTACGCCAAGCGCCACGAGCAGGCCGACTGCAATCGGCAGGTCGTAGTGGCTGCCTTCCTTGTTTAGGTCGGCGGGCGACAGGTTGACCGTGATGCGCTTGGGCGGCAGCGCCAACCCGAGGGCGGCGAGCGCTGCGCGCACGCGCTCGCGGCTCTCGCCGACCGCCTTGTCGGGCAGTCCAACCAGCATGAATCCGGGCAGCCCGGCGCCGATATGCACCTGCACGTCGACATCGACCACATCGATGCCCTGGAACGCCACCGTGTTGACGCGCGCGACCACCACCCCTCCGCAACCGCCGGTCGAGTGTAAGGGAGCCCAATCGCCTGCGCAAACCGCGCGGGGTCAATGACTCAGCGGAATGCGACGCAGGCCGGCGAGATGACGATGCCGACGGCGTCCTGCTTGAAGCGCCGCTTGTAGGCGTCCGCGATCGCGTCGAGGCGTGGGCGCGCGGCAGCTAGATCGTCGATCAGGATCGTGACGACCTTGCTGCGCTCGCGCACCAGTGTGCCGGTCGCAGCATCCCGCCATTGACCCTGGGTGTCCGTGACGGTCAGGCCGTCGGAGAAGGCCGGCGTCACCGTCGCGGCGAGGAAGTCCTGCCACTCCTGCTCGCTCACCTCGCCCTGCGTACCTATCGTGCGGCCGAACAGGAGCTGTGCCGAGAACTTGGTCTGCGCAGCGTCGCAGGGCAGGCGCGGGGCACACGCCGCGAGTCCGGCTGCGAGCAGAAGCGCGGTCGTCGCGAAGGCACGCATGGCTAATCCCGTTCGGTTCCGCTTGCTGCTGATACGTTACGGCGGCCCTGCGGCCAAGCCTGATGCGGCGGGCGGGGTGGACGCAATGTCTACGCCAAAGCCGCCGCTGCGGTAGTCGATAACTCCTGTGGTTGCGACGGCAGGTTTCACCTCGCGCACGACGACACGCCAAGGTGGCATAGAAAAAAGCGCTCCTGGAATTATTCTCCAGCCGTGTGAAAAGCAGCCGCGAATTACCGCATTATTCCTCTTGTCATCGACCTGCAACCAAGAGGTGTGCAATGCGGACTGTTCGGGAAACGATCAGGCGGGCTGCAACCGAAAATTACGATGTCCTCGATCTGGTGGATGCGGCGCTCGAATGGCTCGACGAGCGCAAGCTCGCCCTGTCCATCGAGCCCGACGTGGCGGGGTGGGCGTCGCATATGCGTCAGGCGCCCGCGACGAAGGGCGTGAATCCGACATTCGATCCGACGTTCAGTGCGGTCGACCGGCGCAACAGCTTCTGGGTCAACATCGCGCATGAGGGGCGGACGATCGCCTGCGGCGCCGGCCGGCTGTTCGAGACCGACGACTATCTCGAGCTCAAGCGCTCGCTGCGCCTGTGGTTCGACCGCGCGCCGGTGCCCTTCCGCGGCAAGCTGGCGCTGATCGTACCCGACGGCGTGCCGTTCATCGCCGGCCGCGTCGGCCACGAGGGCGGGCTATGGGTGCATCTGGATTATCGCAAGCGCGGCCTGTCGATGCTGATCCCGCGCCTGGTGCGCGCGATCTGCTTCGGCCGCTTCGCGGTCGAGTGGCAGTGCGGCGTCAACTTCGAGGATTTGACGAAGAGCGGGCTGCCCGTATCGGCCTATGGCTTCCCGCATTGCGTCCCGTGCATCGACGGCTTCTTCCCGCCGACCGGCCGGCACGAGCGGATGCACATGGTCTATATGAGTCGCGCGGAGTTGCTAGCGATCCAGCGGGAGACCATCGTCCGGCTCCGGGCGGACCGCTACGACCAGCCGGTCGATGCGGCCCTT
>DATAAP010000703.1:0-5405 GCA_036260035.1 Alphaproteobacteria bacterium
GAAGTACGTGCCGCGCGACAGGATCAGGAGGTTGAGCGCGGCGAGCTCCTGTACGCTCGGTGCCTTACCGATGATGTCGACGATGTGGCGCAGATGGCGCTGGAACTGGCCGATCGTGCCGCACAGCATCCCGTCCGCCTCGCCGCGACGGATCATGAGCGCCGCAATTACGGTGTTGCGCGTGCGGACGATGGTGCGCGCGAAGTCCGGCGACGTACCGCGCCGCTCCATGATCGAATGATAGAGCTTCCAGTACTCGGGATAGCGCGGATCGGATTGCGGGTTGACGAGCTCGAAGTCGCGGCCGGGCTTGAGCCGTAGGCCGAGCCGCTCGATGCGGCTCTGCACCACCTCGGTGCGCCCGACCAGGATCGGCTTCGCGATACCCTCGTCGATCACCTGCTGCGCCGCGCGTAGCACCCGCTCCTCCTCCCCCTCGGCGTACACGATGCGCTTGGGATCGCTCTTGGCCCGAACGAAGACCGGTGTCATGACCAGGCCCGACCGGAAGACGAATTGGCTGAGCCGCTGGCGGTAGGCGTTGAAGTCGGCGATCGGCCGCGTCGCCACGCCGGACTCCATCGCCGCCCGCGCGACGGCGGGCGCCACCTGCAGGATCAGGCGCGGATCGAATGGCTTCGGGATCAGGTTCTCGGGGCCAAAGGCGGGCGCCTCGCCGCCATACGCTGCCGCGACAACATCGGAGGCCTCGGCCATCGCAAGATCGGCGAGCGCCTTCACCGCGGCGATCTTCATCGCCTCGTTGATCTGCGTGGCGCCCACGTCGAGCGCGCCGCGGAAGATAAATGGAAAACAGAGGACGTTGTTGACTTGGTTCGGGTAGTCGGAACGGCCGGTGGCGATGATTGCATCCGGCCGCACCGCCTTGACCTCGTCTGGCATGATTTCCGGGACCGGGTTGGCGAGCGCCAGGATGATCGGCCGCTCGCTCATCTTGGCGACCATCTCCGGCTTCAGCACGCGGGGCGCCGACAGGCCGAGGAAGATGTCCGCACCGCCGATCACGTCGGCGAGCGTGCGCGCGTTAGTTTCCCGCGCATAGCGCTCCTTGCGGGGGTCCATCTGCTCCTTGCGGCCCTTGTAGACCACGCCGACGATGTCGGTGACCCAGATGTTGTCGAGCTTCACGCCCAGATCGACCAGCAGGTCGAGGCAGGCCAGCGCCGCCGCCCCCGCGCCCGAGACGACCAACTTGACCTTCTCGACGGGCTTGCCGACCACGCGCAGCGCATTGAGGATCGCAGCACCGACGATGATCGCCGTGCCGTGCTGGTCGTCATGGAAGACCGGGATCTTGAGGCGCTCGCGCAGCTTGCGCTCGATCTCGAAGCATTCAGGCGCCTTGATGTCCTCAAGATTGATGCCGCCGAAGGTCGGCTCAAGGGCTGCGATGATGTCGACCAGCTTGTCCGGGTCGCGCTCGTTGATCTCGACGTCGAAGACGTCGATGCCGGCGAATTTCTTGAAAAGGACGGCCTTGCCCTCCATCACCGGCTTGGCAGCAAGCGGCCCGATCGCGCCGAGACCGAGCACGGCCGTGCCGTTAGTGATGACGGCCACCAGATTGGAGCGCGCCGTGACAGTGGCCGCCTCGGCAGGGTCGGCGACAATCGCCTCGCAGGCGGCGGCGACGCCGGGCGAATAGGCGAGTGCCAGATCGCGCTGGTTGGCAAGCGGCTTGGTAGCGGCGATCGCCAGTTTTCCCGGCGTCGGGTGCCGGTGGTACTCGAGCGCGATGTCGCGCAATTCTTCCTGCGGCATCAGCGCCTACCAGTATCCGAACAGTCTTAGAACTTCGTTGGTGCGGTCGAGAAGAGTCGAACTTCCACGGGGTTTCCCCCACTAGCACCTCAAGCTAGCGCGTCTACCATTCCGCCACGACCGCACGTCTGCCTGGGGGGAAAGCCGCGCGTGCGGCTTGCCTTTCGAGCGTGCCGGGAATACCAAATCGGCACCGCCCGCGCAAGCGCGCTGCCTTCAAGGAAAAACGGTATTCAACAATGGGTTGGGAGCCGAGCCCCCTGTCCGGCCTGGAGTGGCGGATCAGCGACCGGAAGGTTGATTACGGGACCGCCCTCGCCACCATGGAGGAGCGCGTCGCTGCCATCCGGGCCGGCACGGCACCGGAGCTGGTGTGGCTCCTCGAGCACCCCGCACTCTATACGGCAGGCACCTCCGCCCGACCCAGCGACCTACTCGACCCCGCCGGCCTGCCCGTCTACGCCACAGGGCGCGGCGGCAAATACACCTGGCACGGCCCCGGCCAGCGGGTCGCTTATGTGATGCTCGACCTCAAGCGCCATGGCGGCGACGTGCGCGCCTTCGTCTGCAAGCTCGAGGACTGGATGATCGCCACCCTCGCCCGCTTCAACATCCGCGGCGAGCGGCGCCCCGGCCGGGTCGGAATCTGGGTCGACCGCGGCGGCGGGCGCGAGGACAAGATCGCGGCGATCGGCGTCCGCGTGCGGCATTGGGTCACGTTCCACGGCGCGTCGCTGAACGTCGACTGCGACCTTTCCGCCTTCCGCGGTATCGTGCCATGCGGGATCGCCCAGCCGAATTTCGGCGTCACCTCCTTGCTCGAACTCGGCATCATCGCTGGCATGACCGAGGTTGATACCGCCCTGCGCGAGACCTTCTTCGAGGTCTTCGGCGGCTCGGCCGTTTGCGACTCAGCGGCCTAGCTTGGCTTGACACCGGCGGGCGCGGCCCTAAGTGAAGAGACTCCGGGTCCGGGCCCCTCTGGCTGCCCGTCGGCAGCGATGTCGGACCTCCCAGTACAGGAGCAGAGCCGATGCAATGCCCGATCGACAAGACCGACCTGGTGATGGCGGACCGCAGCGGAATCGAGATCGACTACTGCCCGAAATGCCGGGGGGTATGGCTCGACCGCGGCGAGCTCGACAAGATCATCGAACGCGCCGCCGATCAGGCCGCGCCATCGCCGCCGCCTGCGGGCGACTACCGCAGCGAGCGCGAGTACCGCGGTGAGCGTGACTACCGCGGCGAACGCGACTACCGGCACGAGCACCGGGACCGCCCGCACTACAAGAAGCGCAAGTCGTTCCTCAACGACATCTTTGACTTCTGAGCTGGCCTAGACGGTCGGCCGCTGGCGGAATCCGACCGAGCCGTCGTCCGTCGCCGCTATGCGGTCGACATTGTCGACCCGCGCGGCGGGCGGTCCGCGATAGCACTCGCGGATCACCGCCTCAACGGCGTCGGCCGGGCCGATCAGCAGCGCCTCGACGCGGCCATCGCGGCAGTTCCTAACCCAGCCGCGCAGGCTGCGCGCGGCGGCAGCCTCGACCGTCCAGCCGCGGTACCAGACGCCCTGCACGCGGCCGGAGACGAAGATGCGCACGGCTATATCCTGGCTCATCGCCATCCCGCCGCGAACAGGGTCTTGAAGGCGACGCGCACGGCGCCCTGCGCCATGGATTCGAGTGCCGCCTCGTCCGGCATCTCGGCGGCTTCGGACCCGGCGTGAACCAGCGCGTTGCGCTGCGCGCGCAGCCAGTCGGCATCCGGCTCCGGCCGCGGCTCTGCGCCGCGTGTAACCGCAGCGCGGGCGGCAGCGCGCTCCTCTGCCTCGACGAGCGCCCAAGCCACGATCACGGCGGCAGCCCAAGCGCCGGCGCAGAACACGGTTTCGAGCTCGGCGAGCAGCAGGCTCGCGCGCGGGTTCAGGTCGAGTGCATGCGGCCCGGCATTGAGGTCGTGCGCGCGCCAGAACCATTCGGCGCGCGACTGCCACAGCTTCGGATCGGGCGGCGCAAGCGTGCGCATGGCGCCTCAGCCGAATTCGAGAATCCTCTGGTCGACCGCGAGGCTGTCGCCGGGTGCGGCATGCAGCTTCGCGATCGTGCCGTCGCGCTCGGCGCGCAGGATATTCTCCATCTTCATCGCCTCGACGACGCACAGCTCCTCGCCGGCCTTGATGTCCTGCCCCGGCTTCACGGCGATGGTCTTTAGCAGGCCAGGCATCGGCGACAGCAGGAATTTCGAGGTGTCCGGCGGGCGCTTGACCGGCATGAGGGCGGCAAGCCTCGCGATTCCGGCCCGCACCACGCGCGCCTCGATCATGCAGCCCGCATGGACGAGCCGCCAGCGCACGCCGGCCCGGTCGACCTGCGCCACAATCGGCTCGGTGCCGATAGTACCGCGGAAGATCGGATCGCCCGGACGCCAGTCGGTGATCACGGAAAACGAAGCGCCGCCAGCACGCAGCAGATAGCCCCTGCCCTCGGATGCGACCGTCACGTCCTCCTCGTCGCCGTTGATGGCAACGACCAACGCATTCGGCACTTTGGCAGCGCGACTCGGCAGCTGTCCGGAAATTCCCGCCTCGACTTCCGCGGTGCGCCGCTCGAGCAATGCCGCAAGGACGACCAGCCGGGCACGCAACGCCGCATCCGGCGTGCGGCCACGGAATCCGTCGGGAAATTCCTCGGCGATGAAGCCGGTCGACAGCCTGCCGGCCTGGAAGCGAGGATGCGCCATGATCGCCGACAGGAAGCCGATGTTGTGGTTGACGCCGCGCACGCAATACGCATCGAGGGCTGCCGCACAGCGCGCAATCGCCTCGCTGCGATCCTTGCCGAATCCGATGAGCTTTGCGATCATCGGGTCGTAGTACATCGAGATCTCGCCGCCCTCGTACACGCCGGTGTCGACGCGTACGCCTTCCATCCTGTCGGGCGGGATGTATCGCGTGAGCCGCCCAATCGACGGCAGGAAGTTGCGCGCGGGATCTTCGGCATAGACGCGCGCCTCGACCGCCCAGCCCTGCAGCTTGACGTCCTTCTGCGCAATGGTCAGCCGCTCGCCCGCGGCGACGCGGATCATCCATTCGACGAGGTCGAGGCCCGTTACGCACTCCGTCACCGGATGCTCGACCTGGAGCCGCGTGTTCATCTCGAGGAAATAAAAGTTGCGCTTGCTGTCGACGATGAACTCGACGGTGCCCGCCGAGGTGTACTCGACCGCCTTGGCAAGAGCCACGGCCTGCGCGCCCATCGCGGCACGGGTCTTCGCGTCCAGAAATGGGCTCGGAGCCTCCTCGATCACCTTCTGGTGCCGGCGCTGGATCGAGCACTCGCGCTCCCCGAGATAGATCACGTTGCCGTGCTTGTCGCCGAGGACTTGGATCTCGATATGGCGCGGCTCCTCGATGAACTTCTCGATGAAGACGCGGTCGTCGCCAAACGCCGATTTCGCCTCGCTGCGCGCCGAGCGGAAGCCGTCGCGCGTCTCCGCGTCATCGCGGGCGATGCGCATACCCTTGCCGCCGCCGCCGGCGGAGGCCTTGATCATGACCGGATAGCCGATCTCGTCGGCGATCTGCACCGCCTGCTCCGGCCCCTCGATCACCCCGAGATAGC
>DATAAP010000704.1:0-12033 GCA_036260035.1 Alphaproteobacteria bacterium
AGCGCGTCAATATCGAGCCCATTTAAATAGGTCACGTAGATCGGCTTCATCAGGCATCCTATGGCAGCACGCCACTTTCGCTGCCGCGCGGCGCGACTGCAAGCCGGTTTGCGAGGCCTTCATCCCGCTGCTATCGTCCGCCCGCATTGCACCACCGCGACAGGAGCATCCATGCGAGCCGCCGAACGCCTGCGCGAGGCTCTCGCCTCTCCCGGCATCATCGTCATGCCGTGCTGCTTCGACGGCCTGTCGGCGAAACTGATCGCCGATGCGGGCACCAAGGTGAGCTTCATGAGCGGGTTCGCCGCCTCCGCGGCACGGTTGGGCCTGCCGGATACGGGGCTCATCTCCTTCGGCGAAATGGTCGACAGCGTGCGCAACTGCTGCGCGGCCGCTCCGGACATGCCGATCATCGCCGACGGCGACACCGGCTACGGCAACGCGCTGAACGTTCAGCGTACGGTCACAGAATATGCGCGCGCCGGGGCTGCCGGCGTGATGATCGAGGACCAGGTCAGTCCGAAGAAGTGCGGCCACACTAAGGGCAAGCAGGTGATCAGCCGCGAGGAGGCCCGTCTCAAGATCCGCGCCGCGGTCGAGGCTGCACGCAAGGCAGACATCCTTGTGCTGGCGCGCACCGATGCGCGTGCGACCCACGGTCTCGACGAGGCGCTTGCGCGGTGCCAGGACTTCGTCGCCGAAGGCGCCGACATGATCTTCCTGGAGGCGCCGGAGACGGTCGACGAGATGCGCCGTTTCTGTGCCGCCATCCCCAGGCCCTGCATGGCCAACATGGTTTTCGGCGGCAAGACGCCGGTCCTGCCGCCGGATGAGCTGGCGAAGATCGGCTTCAAGCTCGCCGCCTACCCGCTGGTCGTGCTCTCCGCCGCGGTGAGCGCCATGCAGCAGGCGATCGCCGCCTTGCAGCCGAGCGCGAATATCCCGGAGCCGCCGCAGGTCAGCTTCGAGGAACTGAAGAAGGTGGTGGGATTTCCCGACTACTACGCCCGCGAGGAGCGGTATCTGGCGGCCGAATAGTGTTGTCCTCGACCGCGGACTCGGTGGCCGCGTATAGTCCGCGACCACGCCCTCCACCGTCGAGTCGCGGCCTATGGACGCCTCCCTGCTTGTCGCCGTCATTGCTGTGGCCATTGCGTTGGCCGTCGCCTTCGTGGCGCTGCGTAGCCGCGGCCAAGCTAGCGATCCGGAGCTGATCCGCCTGGCGCAGAGCCAGAGCGAGCTGGTCGGCAGTCTCAAGACGCTCGTCGACCAGTCGGCGGCGGCGCAGGCCGCCACGGCCGAGCGGCTGCAGGCGCAGGAACGCGCGCTGGCTAAGGCGCTCGAGGAGCGCTTCGCCGACATCACGCGCCGGGTCGGCGAACATCTGGAGAAATCTGCCCAGGCGACCAGCACGACGATCGGCGACTTGCGCGAGCGGCTGGTCAAGATCGACGAGGCGCAGAAGAGCCTCGCCGAACTGTCCACCCACGTGGTCAGCCTGCAGGACATCCTGTCCAACAAGCAGGCGCGTGGCGCATTCGGCGAGGAGCAGCTCGAGGCGATCGTGCGCGACCAGCTCCCGCCCGCGCATTTCGAGTTCCAGGCGACGCTCTCGAACCGCATGCGCGTCGACTGCCTGTTGCGCCTGCCGCCGCCGCTGGGGCCGCTCTGCATCGACGCCAAGTTCCCGCGCGAAGCCTACGACGCGATGCGCGAGGCCGGCAGCGACGAGGCGGCGCGGACCGTGGCCCAGCGCGCCTTCGCAACCGCCATCACCAAGCACGTCAGCGACATCGCCGAGAAGTACATCATCCCGGGCGAAACTGCCGAGGCGGCGATGATGTTCGTGCCCAGCGAGGCGGTCTATTGCGAGATATACACGAGCACGAAGGACGTCGCCGACAAGGCGCGGCGTTCCCGCGTGTTCATCGTCTCGCCCACTACCTTGTGGGCCGTGCTCAACACGATGCGCGCGATCCTCAAGGATGCGCGCATGCGCGAACAGGCGGACGCCATCCAGCGGGAGGTCGGCCTGCTGCTCGACGATATCGGGCGACTCAGCAAGCGCGTCGACAATCTGGAGAGCCATTTCGCGGCGGCCGAGAAAGACGTGCGCGAGATCCGCACGTCGACCGAGAAGATCATCCGCCGCGGCGACCGCATCCAGGACGTCGAGCTGGATAAGCCGGTCCCGCCGCTGACCCTGGTGCCGCCAGCCGCGACGGGCGGTAAGCAAGGTTGATCCTTCTTCTAGGGTTGCCGAAAGGTAAGTGTCTATCAGGCGGACCCGCTCCTGCGGCTTTTCACGCCTCTGCTACCTTTGGCTTAGCGCCTGACCCGACTGATCCACCCGCCTGGGCCGTTTCGACGCGCTAACATCGCCCCCAGCAAACCCGCGCTGCTAGTCGAATTTTCCGCTGCCGCTTGGCCGCGGGCCCGCGGGGAATGAGGTTGTCAGAATGGCTGCGTCGGTCCGCGATGAACTGCGTATCGCCATTGTCGCTTGCGGCGCCCTGACCGAACTGTTCTATGCGCCGGCCCTGACGACCCTTGGCCGCAAGCATCGTCTCAAGGTTGCCGCGCTGATAGACCCCAACCCGGCTCGACGGGCCGCCCTCCAGCCCACCTTCCCGGGCAGCATCGGCGGCGCCACGCTGGCCGACATCCCGGCGGGCATCGACCTTGCCATCGTTGCCTCCCCTGCGGGATTCCACGCCGCGCAGACGATCGAGCTGCTCGGCCGTGGAATGCATGTGCTGTGCGAGAAGCCGATGGCGCGTTCCGCCGCCGAATGCGACCCGATGATCGAGGCCGCACGCGCTGCCGACCGCCTACTGGCGATCGGTCACTTCAAGCGGTTCTTCCCGGCAACGCGGCAGATCAAGGAGCTCGTTGAGAAGCAGGCTTTCGGCCGGATGTTGAGTTTCGAATTCTTCGACGGCGGCCGGTTCGGCTGGCCGGCGCAGTCGCGCACGCTGTTCGACCGCGAGGCGGGCGGCGGCGGCGTGCTCATCGACATCGGCGTGCATGCGCTCGATCTAGCGCTGTGGTGGTTCGGCGAGCCGAGCGAGGTCGCCTGCGCCGACGACGCGATGGGCGGGGTAGAAGCCAACGTCGCCGTCACCCTCGCCTATCCCAACGGCGCGACCGGCCGCCTGATCGCGAGCCGCGACGTCGACACTCCGAACCGTTACATCATCGAGTTCGAGCGCGGCTGGGTCGCCTGGGACCCGATCGACGCCAACCACATCGAGCTCGGCTGGGGCGAGACCTACGCGCTGAAGGCGGCGACGCATCACGCACGTTCGGCGTCGCGCCTGCCCGCCGCCAGCGCGCCCGCACCGACGCGGCACCAGGCTTTCATGCTGCAGATCGAGAACGTGCTCGAGGCCATTCAGGGCCGCGGCAAGGTCGGCGTGACTGGCGAAGACGGGCGGCGCGTCATGGCGCTGATCGACCGCTGCTACGCGAACAGCACCCTGCTCGACATGCCCTGGCTCAGCGCTGCGGAACGGCAGAGAGGAATGGAGTTGCGATGCTCACGGTAGGCGTGTTGGGGGCTGGTGGCTTCGTCGGCAGCCGGATCGTCGAACAGTTCTATCTCGGCGGCACGGCACACGTCGTGCCGATCGTGCGCGGCTATGGTGCGCTGCCCCGCCCTGCACGGTTCGCGCTGGAAACGCGCCTTGCCGACGCCCTCGACTACGCAGCGCTGGTCAAGGCGTTCGCCGGCTGCGACATCGTCGTCAACGCCGTGCTCGGACCTTACAATCAGATCGTCGCGGAGCCGCCGATCATCTACAAGGCCGCGGAAGCGGCCGGGGTGCGCCGCCTCATCCATATCAGCACCGCCTCGGTGCACGGCCAGGCGCCCGAGCCCGGCACGGACGAGACCAGCGCCCTGCGCACCGACCAACCCTTCCCCTACAACAACGCCAAGGTCCGGGCCGAGCAGCAGTTCCGTGCGCTGCGCAAGCGCGGGCTGGTCGAGCTGGTCATGCTGCGACCCGGCATCGTCTTCGGCCCGCGCGACATCTGGATCAGCGGAATCGCCCGCCAGCTCGCCCAAGGCCGCGCGTATCTGGTCGATGGCGGCCGCGGCATCTGCAACACCGTCTATATCGACAATCTCGTTCATGCGGTGCGGCTGGCGCTCGAAGCGCCTGTGGACGGCGAGGTGTTCCTGATCGGCGACAGCGAGATCATCACCTGGGCCGAAATCCACCGTTGGGTCGCCGCGGGGCTCGGCAGCTGCGCGCCGCCGCGCATCCTCGATGATCCGCCGATCGCCCCCGCCGGGCGACCGTGGCTCGACCGTATGCGGGGCATAGCACTCTGGAAAGCAACCATGCGGCAGGTGCCGGCCGCGGCGAAAGACCGCGGCCGCGAGATGCTTGCGCTCCTGAAGGGTGCCGCCGCCGGCATGCGCGAGGCGCGGCAGCGCCGCACGCGCGGCGACTGGGTGCTGCCAGACGACAGCATCGGCCCTGTCCCGCTCGAGACGGCGATGCTGCACCGCTGCCGCTACAAGTTCCCGTTCGCGAAGGCGCGGCGCATGCTGGGCTACGAGCCCGTCGTGTCGGTCGAGGATGGCTTGATCCGCTCGATCCGTTCGCTGGCCCTCGCGGGCTATACGATCGATCCGGACTTCTACCTGAAGATCGCGCGGACGCGCCCGCAGCCTTCACGCCGGCGCGAGATCGCGGAGCCCGAGGCGGTGCTGCAGGAGCCGCCGGCGGTCAGCGCTGCGTAGGCGGCGGCCCTGTATCCACGCGGCTGAGCGTGATCTGGTAGGAGCAGTCCTGGATCAGCGGCGGCCCAGGCGGCTGGGCGGTCGTCGTCGGGCCCGGCAGGAATGGGATGGCCACACCGGGTTTCGGCTTCTCCGCCGGTTTCACCGTCTGCCGCTTTGTGACGACGCCAGTGATCGCTTGGTCGGTGACGGCACCCTGGAACGTGTAGCCAAAGTTTCCCCTCGCCTCGAACCGGCTGCCCGAGATGAAGCCGTGCACCGCATCACGCTCGATCGGGAAAGTCACTGAGGCATCGATGATGTTGCCGCGCACGCTGGCGCGGACGCTGCCGTTCATCGGGCACTTGCCGGGCCGGGTGCCGGTGAACGTGGCACGGCCCTCATAGGTACGCAGCGCATTGTACTCCTCCGGCGCGCGCACCCGACCCTGCTGTTCTTGACGCTGCCGCTCGCGTTCGTCGAGGCGCTGCTGCTCCTCAGGCGTGACAAAGCCGCGACGCGGCCGCGTCTGATCGTCGGGGGGTGTCGGTGTGACCGCGATCTGCGCCGCGGCGGGTGCGGCGGCGAGCAGGGACACGACCAGCGCGAGTTTCCATTGCATACGTGTTCTCCTTGACCGCGCATTATTCGGGTGCGCGCCTCAGGGCACAATCTGCCCGCCTCGCCGCGCGGAGCGGCAGGCGGGGTAAGTCTTCCGGGGGCCGCCGTTACCCTTTCTCAACGTCGCCTTGGCCATACTCGTAGCGCCGGCCCGTTCTTGCATCGGCGACCGCCCTGCTGATAAACCCCGCCGGCACCTTCACGAGACCGCGCCGGCCGGAGAATCCTTTGATCCGAGAGCTTTATAACTGGACCATGCGGATGGCCGCCCACCCCCGCGCGCGCTGGGTGCTGGCCGGCGTTTCCTTTGCCGAGAGCTCTTTCTTCCCGATCCCGCCCGACGCCATGCTGCTCCCGATGGTGCTGGCCGATCCGAAGCGGGCTTGGCAAATCGCTGCCATCTGCAGCGTCGCCTCGGTTCTCGGCGGCTTCTTCGGCTATGCAATCGGCTATTTCTTGTTCGAGACGCTCGGCCGCTGGGTGATCGACTTCTACGGCCTGCAAGCAGCCTTCAACCAGTTCCACGACTGGTTCAACGAGTATGGCGCGTGGGTCATCCTGGTGAAGGGTCTTACGCCGATCCCTTACAAGATTGTCACGATCGCCAGCGGCGCCGTGCAATTCGACCTGCTGGTTTTCGGTGTCACTTCGCTGATCACACGTGCTGGCCGGTTCTTCTTGGTGGCAGCCTTGCTGAAGGTCTTCGGTCCGCCGATCCGCGAGTTCGTCGAGCGCCGGCTGACGCTGGTCACCACTGTGTTCGTGGTGCTGGTCGTGGGCGGCTTCGTCGCGCTACGCTATTTATGATGACTTATCTACAGCCGAGGACTGCCGCCGGCCTGGTCGTGCTGGCAAGCGCCGCCGTCCTTAGTAGTGCCTATGCCTTCGAGCACTGGGGCGGGCTGGCGCCCTGCATCCTGTGCTGGTGGCAGCGCTATGCCCATATGGGTGTGATCGCCATCGCGATGCTCGCCCTTCTCCCCGTCGGTGCTGGGCTGCGGGCCGTGCTGCTGCTGGGCGCCGCCGCAACCGCACTTGCGGGTGCCGGCATCGCCGGCTTCCATGTCGGCGTCGAGCAGCATTGGTGGCAAGGCACGGCGGAATGCGGTTCGACTCTCGGCCCCGCGACCTCGATCGAAGAGATGCGCCAGCGCCTTCTCGCCCAGCCTGTTGTGCGCTGCGATGAAGTCGCGTGGTCGCTGTTCGGCATCTCGATGGCTGGCTACAACGTCCTCATCTCGTTGGCGCTTGCAGCTTTGGCAGCCGCAGCCGGCTGGAAAGGCCTGGGCGTCAACGCCCTGATGACCAGCCGCGCATGACCGGTAAGCCGACCCTGACCGAGCGCCTGCCGGGCGATCCAAGCCGCGAAGAGATGATCGCCCGCATCCTGCGCGTCGACCACGCCGGGGAGCACGGCGCCGTGCGGATCTATGAGGGCCAGCTCGCTGTGCTGGGAGACAAGCCGGCCGGTGCCGTGATCCGCCGCATGGCGGAGCAGGAGCAGAAGCACCTGCAGACGTTCAATCGGCTCCTGCCGGAACATAAGGTGCGCCCGACCGCCCTGTCGCCGCTCTGGCATGTCGCCGGCTTCGCACTAGGGGCCGCGACCGCATTACTGGGCGAGCGCGCCGCGATGGCGTGCACGGTCGCAGTCGAGGAAGTGATCGACGAACACTACGCCGCGCAGTCGGCGCAGCTCGGCGCCGAGGAGCCAGCACTCAAGGCTGTGATCGACGAATTCCGCCAGGACGAGATCGCACATCGCGACGAAGGGTTGACGCACGGCGCCGAGGGAGCGCCGGGTTATGAAGTGCTGCGCGCGGCGATCAAGGCCGGCTCGCGCCTTGCGATCTGGTTATCGACGCGAGTCTAGTCGCGCGCGCCGCTATCGCGGCGGTTGAAAAATTTTCACAAACTCTTCCGGAACGCGCCCTTCTCTCGCCACGTTCTGTGAATACACCTACTCGCAAGGTGACGAACGAGGGCATCATCATGACTGGGGAAGCGCGGCCATCGGCAGGCCCGTGGCGTCGTCGTCTCGACGGCGAGCCGAGCATTCAGGAACTGCTGGACGATCCCGTGATCGAGGCCGTGATGGCCCGCGATGGGGTCGATCGCGCCGAACTTGAGCACCTCATCGATGACGTGCGGGGGCGCCTGGCCGCCCGCGACATCCGGCGGCAACGCGCGGAGCGTAAGGTCTTGTCCCTCGCGCAATAGACGCTCGGCGCAGATGCAATGCCAGCGGCGACATCGGCTGGCGGACCCGCGTCGGCGTATCCGATCCTGGAACAGTTCGGGAACGTGTCGGTTCTGATGGACCTGCGGCATCGTGCATCCGGCACGGTGCGATGATTCCCTTTTGTTCTCGCGGTGGCGTAGCGGCGGGGGCCGAGGCGTGGCAAAGATGAAGGCCGTGGTCATCGGCGCGACGACGCCCTGAAGGTGGCGATCGCCCCTTCAGGAGCCGACCTCACCGCAGCTTCCGGCGCCTCTTGTCCGGCTCCTTTTGCCCTCTTGCCGCCCACTCGGCCGTGCGCACGACCTGCGCATGGAGCCCGTGCTTGGAATAGAAGCCCATGAGATGCGCCATGATGATCGGCGTGGCGCAGGTGATGGGGATGCAGCCGATCTTGATGTCCTTCTTCTCGCGTGGCCGCGGCATCTGTGCCGCCACCTCTTTGGCGAGCCCGAACGGGAAGAACTGCGCGATCGCGGCCAGCGCCGTGCCGGCGCCGAGTGTATTGAGGAAGCCGCGCCACGTCGTCTCAGTGCCGAAGTCGCCTTGACCACGGCGGTCTCGACCTGGCGCGTGGTCGACGTGTCGGTGTCGGCTCGAAGGACGTCAGCCTCGTGCTTATTTTGGCTGGCCGCAACTGCAGTCCAACGGCTTTGCGTCGAACGGATCCCGGAACGATGCGGACATGCCCGCTCCCCGCGCTGGTCCGCTCTTGGATCAGCAATGGGCACGCCACCCGACTGGCAGCGGAAATATCGGCTTTATGCTGCCCTCAGGGTGCTTCTGCCTCGATCGCGTAGATCGATGCCCACGCGCTGGGCGGCGCAGGCAGGCGGTAACGGTTCTTTGGCCAGATGAAAAGAAAAGGGCCGCGGCCGTGAAGATCGGCCGCGGCGCCTTCGATCACAACTGCGTCAGCGGGCGAGCCAGGCCTGATAGCTGGCGGTGTCCGTCCGCACATACGTGTCGCAGTCGACCACGACCCGCCGGCCGTCGGTCGTTAATAGCGTCGTGCCGCGTTCGCGGCAGAACGCCGCGCGGTTCTCCGCCGTATCGGCCCGCAACGGCACGCCGACCGGCTGATACCCGGGGACCACCTGCACGCCTGCCACCGGCGCGCCCGGATAGCGGATCGAGACCAGCTCCCACGGCGCGTATCGCTCTATGCCGCGCACCAGCTCCTGCTCGTACTTCACCGGGAATCCGAGCTGCGGCGCATACCACCAGCGTTCGGTGGCGAGATAGGAATCGTCGCTCGAGCGCTCGCGCTTCTCGACCACGTAGGTCGGGAACGTACCAGCAGGCACAGTCACCGTATCGGTGCGTACGACATCCCAACGCAGGTTGCGGCCGCCCTGCTGCGTGATCATGTCGGTGCTGCCGCGCTTGCCGATCTGCAGTGGCCACAGGCTCTCGACCTCGCGGCGGCTATAAGTCGCCGTGTTCTCCGGCTCCCGCTGGAACAGCCCGTGCAGCGTCGTAAAACCACCGCCGGCCTGCGCATCCTTTTGCAGGACGAGGTCATAGCCGCTCGAGCCGGTCACCGTGAATGTGCCCGCGCTCGTCTGAATCACTGAGCCCACGGGCGGCGGCGTGTAGGGCGCCGGCGATGGCAACGGCTGGGTGACGACGACCGGCGCAGGCTGCGTGACGACGACCGGCGGCGATGCATTCGGTTGCGTGACGATGACAGTCGATGGAGGCGAGGCCGGCACTGTCGTGACGGTCTGTGCAACGGCGAGGGCCGGCGCGAACAGCGCAGCGGCCGCTACCAATGAACGAGAAACAAACATTTTTGCACTCCGCAATTGGATGACTCGGCCGGAGAACGCCATCCGCGCCTTCCGGTTTCATCCACGCAATTGCTTGCGGATGCCAATCGCCCGCTACACACGCCCCATCAGCACGAGGATCAGGACGATGATCAGCACGAGCGCCAAGCCGCCGGAGGGGTAGTAGCCCCAACCGCTGCTGTAAGGCCATGACGGCAGAGCGCCGATCAAAAGCAAAATCAGGATGATGATCAGGATCGTTCCAAGCATGGCATCTCCTCACGCGTGCCGCCTAACGGCTACGTCAGGCAAGCTGCGCAGCGGACAACGCACGGTAGATCGGGCGGTTCCGGGCGATTCGGGTTAGGCCGGCTAGCTACTGCTCCGAATGGGGAGCCTGGCGGACCATGCAGCGCATGATCTTTCCGGCGTGGACTGCTGCTCGTCGTCTTCCGCTCGTTGCACTTTCAGCTCAAGTACTTGCAAGTGCGTCAGGTCAGCCGAGCGCGTCGACCAGCGCGGCGAGGTTCGGCACTTGGAGATCGGGCCGCGCCTCCGCGGCGCCCTCGCCCGATAGCCCGAGGGCCCGGCCGGGCCGATTCACCCAGACGCATTTCAGATCGAGTCTGTTTGCCGGAGTGATATCTGCGCGCAGGCTCTGGCCGACATGTAGGACGCGGGTTTTTGGAATACCCGCCGCCTTGAGCTCAGAAAGTGCCGTGTGGAAATGCGGCCAGTCGGGCTTGTAGGCGCCGACGCGCTCGGCCGTGACGACGAGGTCGAAGCTGACACCGAGCTTTGCGCATGAGCTGCGCAGCGAAGCATCATCGATATTGCTCAGGGCGCCGATCTTCGCACGCGCCTGCAATGCCTTCAGGCCGGCGCCGCTGTCCGGATACGCGGGCCAGTCGTGCGGGCTGCGCGCGAAAGCCTCGCGCTCGGCGGCATCGATGGTGACGCCGAACTCTCCCGAGATGCGCTCGAAGCAGCGGCGCAGAACGTCGGGATAGAGCAGTGCTGGCCGTATCTTCTGGATCTCCGCCCGCGCCCGATCGAAAGCCATCAACAGGTCCGCGCCGCGCGTGGAAACGCCATGCCGCTGCGCCCAGCCCTCCAGGAAGGCCATGATCGACGGCTCCCAGTCGATCAACGTCCCGTAGACGTCGAACGTGACGGCGTCGAAATCGGCGAGGCGCAGGCTCATGCCGCGTCGGCCTCCGCCTGCTCCAGCGCCTCCGCGGCCCCCATCCAGCGCGCCTCGGCGGCCGCGAGCTTCTGTTCGATCTCGGCGCGCGTCTTCATCAGGTCTGTGACCTTCTTGTCCTTGTGCTTGCCCTGGTAGTTCGCCGGATCGAACAGCGCGCGGTCGATGTCGCTGCGTTCGGACGCAAGCCGCGTCATCTCCGCCTCGGCCTGCTTGACCGCGTTGCGGAGCGCCTGGTTGCGCGCACGGGCCTCCGCTGCGTTGCGCCGCTCTTCCTTGCGGCTCGTCTTCTTCGTAGGCTTTTCGGCCGCCGCCTCGCTGCGGCCGAGCACGAGGTCGCGATAGTCGTCGAGGCTGCCGTCGAACTCGTCGGCCGTGCCATTCGCGACGAGCACCAGCCGGTCGGCGGTAAGCTCGAGGAGGTGGCGATCGTGGCTGACCACTACGACGGCGCCTTCGTACTCGTTGAGCGCCTGCACGAGCGCCTCGCGCGCGTCGACGTCGAGATGGTTGGTCGGCTCGTCAAGGATCAGCATGTGCGGAGCATCGCGCGTGATCAGAGCCAGCGATAGCCGCGCGCGCTCGCCGCCTGAAAGGTGCCGCACCTTCACTTCGACCTTGTCGCCGGAAAAGCCGAAGCGGCCGAGCTGCGCGCGGACTGCGGCCGGCTTCGCATCCGGCATCTGCCGCGTCATATGCTGCAGCGGCGTCTCGTCGAGGTCGAGCTCCTCGACCTGATGCTGCGCGAAATAGCCGACGCGCATCTTGCCGCTCGCGACCATCTCGCCCGCCATCGGCGTGAGCTGCCGCGACAAGAGCCGCGCGAGCGTCGTCTTGCCGTTGCCGTTACGCCCCAGCAGCGCCATGCGCTCGTCGGGATCGACGCGCAGGTTGAGCCGCGACAGCACCGGCTTGCTCGGCGCGTAGCCGACAGATGCGCCATCGAGCTTGATCATCGGCGGCTTCAGCTTCTCGGGGCTCGGGAAGTCGAACACTAGCGTTGGGTCCTCTACCGCCTCCGCGATCGGCTCCATACGCGCAAGAGCTTTCAGGCGGCTCTGCGCCTGCCGCGCAGTGTGCGCCTTGTAGCGCCAGCGGTCGACATAGGCCTGCAGTTTTTGCCGCCGCGCCTCTTGCGCTGCGCGCTGCGCCTCGGCCTGCGCCTGGCGCTCGCGCCGCTGCCGCTCGAACGAATCGTAGCCGCCGCTGTAGAGCGTCAGCTTGCCGCCCTGCAGATGCAGGATGTGATCGACCACGTTGTTCAGCAGGTCGCGCTCATGGCTGACGACCAGCAGGGTGCCGCGATAGGTCTGCAGGAAGGATTCAAGCCACAGCACCGCCTCGAGGTCGAGGTGGTTCGACGGCTCGTCGAGCAGCAGCAGGTCCGGCCCCGAGAACAGCAGCGCCGCCAGCGCCACGCGCATCTTCCAGCCGCCCGAGAAGCTGTCGAGCGGCCGGTGCTGCA
>DATAAP010000705.1:0-2620 GCA_036260035.1 Alphaproteobacteria bacterium
AGAAGCACCCGGTCGACCCAGCGCCCGTCCCGCCACGCGTCTTCGCGGAGGCGGCCTTCCTCAACGAAGCCGTTGCGGCGATGAATCGCCGCGGAGGCGAGATTCGGCTCGAGATAGTCGGAAACGACCCGACGCAAGCCCAGAGTTTGGAAGGCCTCATGCAGAACCCTGCCCAGCACGACGGTGCCGATGCCGCGCTTCCACAGCTCCCGCCGTCCGACGACGATGAAGAACCGCGCAGTGTCCCCGCGAGCCTGAGTGGGCTCGAGGCCGGTAAGGCCGGCGAAGGATCCGTCGCACTCGATCGCCCAGCGGCACCAGATGTTCTGGAACACGAAGGCTTCCACCTGTTGGGAGGTAAGCGGCCGCTGGCACATGTCGTCCAGCCAACGCGCAACGTCGCGATCGGCTAGTTGCGCCGCATAGAGCGGCACGTCTTCCGGCCGGGGTGCTCGCAGAGCTATCGAGAACGTGTCCATGCGATTCCGATCTCGCGCCCTAGTTGCATCTCGGAGCTTTTAAAAAATCGCAGGTACGTTCTCAGACGACGGTTAAACGTCGGCTAACTGTGCGGCACAATTGTAGCGAGCCGACTTCAATTCACGATTAATGGTTATTGCCTAGTCTTTCGCCCTGGAGTTCAAAGCCCGCGTGGGCGACGCAATCCAAGACTCGCGAAGGGCGCCGGTGGCAACCACGATCGAGGCATCAGGCACAACGGGCACGCTGCGGCGCCGCGAACGCATGCCGTGGCTGGTGACCCTCGCCATCTCGGCGGCGTTCCTGCTCGTGATCGCGATCCAGGGCGTGCAGGATTTCGATCAGCTGAAGCGCGAGGCTGAAAGCCGGACCGCGCACGCGGCGGAGCTGCTGCACGAGAACATGACGCGCGCGCTTGGCGAAGTGGTCCTGACGCTCGAAGATCTCCGCCAGGCCATCGAGACTGATGCGGCGGGGCCGATGCCAGCGCAGGAGGCCCTTGTCCGTGAGCGCTTCTTCGGCAAGCTGGTTCACCTTCCGCAAGTCGAATCGATTGTAGTGCTCGATGCCGCCGGCCGGCCGAGCACCGTCGTCAGCCTGAAGCCTGACTTTGCGCTCGCGCCGGAGCTGCTCTCATGGATTGCAACGCAGCGGGCCGCCCGGAGCGCCGGCCTCACCTTCGGACTTATCCGCCCGGCGCAGGATGGCACCTGGCGCATCGTTCTGGTCCGCAGAGCCAGCAACCCTGCTGGCGGCGTGCGCGCCGTCATCGCCGCAGTAGTCAGCGCCTCACACTTCCAGGATCTCGTGCGCGCGCAGGCGTTCGTGCGGAATGGCGGTATCGCCTTCGTCGTTGGTGCTGGCGGCGGCGAAGTCCTGCTTGCGCATTCAGAACGGGCTGACGAGGCTTCCGAGCGGCCGAACCTGGCGAATCTCGTCGTGCCGGCTCTGCCGGCCGAATCCGCGGGCACGTTCGGCCTCGATCTCGCCGGCCGCAGATGGATCGTCTCCTACCGCCGCCTGCCCAACCAGCAGATCGCGGTGGGCGCCGCTTGGGATCAAGCGCTGATGCTCGGCGAATGGTGGGAACAGCGCATTCCGGCCGCCGCGATGACCGCCGTCACGCTTTCCCTGCTGGTGCTATTCACGGGCTTCGCGACGCGCCATATGCGCCGCCGTTATGCGGCCGAGGCATCGCTGCGCGCCAGCGAGGAGCGGTTCCGAGACGTCTCCGAGGCCGCTTCCGACTGGATCTGGGAAACCGGCCCGGAACTGTGTTTCAGCTTCGTGTCGCAGCGCGCTGAGACGGTGTTCGGCGTGCCGCGCAACCTGCTGATCGGCAGGCCCGTTCATTCCCTATTCTTCGAGACGGAAACCGCCGGACCGGAGCTCGAGCATCTGCAGCGCATTGCGCATCGCGAACCGTTCCGCGACGCGATCGGCCGGATCGACTTGCCGGATGGAGTCACGAAACACATCAAAGTGAGCGCGAAGCCGGTCTGGACGGCGGACCACGCCTTCGCCGGCTACCGCGGCACCGGTACCGACATTACAGTGGAGATCGAGGCGGGACAGCGCGCCGAGCAGGCGCGCTCGCGCCTTGTCGACGCCGTCGAAAGTCTGTCGCAGGGCTTTGCCCTTTTCGATTCCGCGGATAGGTTCGTTCTCTGCAATTCGAAGTATCGCGAGCTGCATGCCGGCGTCGAGGACAAGCTCGTACCCGGCCGGGACTTCAGCAGCATCGTCGGCGCCCTGGCAGAGCTGGAATTGCGGGAAACGGCTGCGGCCAATCGTATGGTGTGGGCTGCTAAGCGCCTCAAGGCGCACGCACAAGGCGACGGACGCTTCGAGTACCGCTGCGGCCAGAGATGGCTCATGGTCACCGAACGACGCACACGCGACGGCGGCACCGTCTGTGTCGAGACGGATATCACTGAGCTAAAGCAGCGCGAGGCCGAGCTTTCCCGCCTCGCCAGCCAGAACCAGAAGCTAGCGGCCGCCGTCAACGCTGCGACCAGCGGAATCATCATCACTGATCCGAACGAGCCGGACAACCCGATCATCTTCGTGAATCCCGCCTTCGAGGCGATGACCGGGCATCGCAGCGAAGCGATCCTGGGACGGAACGCGCGCTTCCTCC
>DATAAP010000706.1:0-16879 GCA_036260035.1 Alphaproteobacteria bacterium
GTGTGGTTGATCACCAGCTCGGTGATGACGCGGATATTGCGCCGGTGCGCCTCGCGCACGAAGCGCGAGAAGTCGCGCATCGTCCCGTAGGCGGCGTTCACCTCCGTATAGTCGGCGATGTCGTAACCATCATCGCGCTGCGGGGACGGGTAGAAGGGCAGCAGCCAGATCGCCGTGACGCCGAGGTCCTGCAGATAGTCAAGCTTCTCGGTCAATCCGGCGAAATCGCCGAGCCCGTCGCCGTTCGAATCATAGAAGGCCTTGACGTGCACTTCATAGATGACGACGTCGCGATACCAAAGCGGATCAGCGTCGAGCATGTGCAGCGCTATTCCTGAATCAGGCGACAATACGGAAGATCGCTGCCGGAAGCGAGTGGGGGTCGAGCTCGATGCGCTGCATACGGCCTTGCCAGCGATGCCGCGCGCCACTCAGCAGCTCTTCCACCTCGAAATCCGCGTCTGCGGCGATCCCGAGCTCCTCGAGCGGAAGCTCCAGCGTCGTGCTGCGCTTGGCGGCGAAATCCAGGTTTACGGCGATCAGGAGGCGGTTTGACCGGTCGGCGGTGCTCTTGCCGTAGAACAGAACGGCTTCGTCGTCACAATTGTAGAAGCGCAGGTTCAGGAATTCATGCAGCGCCGGGTTCTCGCGCCGGATCGCGTTCACCTTGCGCACGAGGTCCTTGATGTTGCCAGGCCTATTCCAGTCCCACACCTTGTACTCGTATTTCTCCGACTGCGCATATTCCTCGGTGCCGGGAATGGCCGTGTTCTCGCACAGCTCGAATCCATTGTAGATGCCGTAAGTGGTCGAGAGGGTCGCCGCGAGGACCAAGCGGATCATGAAGGCGGGACGACCGCCTTGCTGCAGGAAAGGCGGCAGGATGTCCGGCGTGTTGGCAAAGAAGTTCGGGCGGTAGTACTCGCGCATCTCCGACTGCGTGAGCTCCGTCAGATACTCCGTCAGCTCCGCCTTGGTGTTGCGCCAGGTAAAGTACGTGTAGGACTGCGTGAAGCCGACCTTCGCCAGCCGGCGCATCATCTTCGGCCGGGTGAAAGCCTCGGAGAGGAAGATGACGTCCGGATGCTCTTCCTGGACCTGCGCGATTACCCACTCCCAGAACGGCAGCGGCTTGGTATGCGGGTTGTCGACGCGGAAGATCTTGACCCCCTGGTCCACCCAGAACAGCAGGACGTCCCGGAGCGCCGCCCACAGGCCTTCGCGGTCCTCGCTATCGAAATTGACGTTGACGATGTCTTGGTACTTCTTCGGCGGGTTCTCGGCGTGCTTGATCGTGCCGTCAGGGCGAAAGACGAACCACTCGGGATGTTCCTTGATCCACGGGTGGTCGGGCGAGCACTGGATCGCAAAATCCAGTGCGACCTCCATATTCGCGGCACGGCAAGCCTCGACGAAGCGGCGGAAGTCCGCGAGCGTGCCGAGCTCCGGATGAATCGCAGTGTGTCCGCCTTCCGCGCTGCCGATCGCATACGGGCTGCCCGGATCATTCGGACCGGCGTGCAGAGAGTTGTTCGGCCCCTTGCGGTTAGTGCGGCCGATCGGGTGGACAGGCACGAGATAGACCACGTCGAAGCCCATCGCCTGCACTTCCGGCAGCCGCGCGATGCAGTCGTCGAAGGTAGCGCTGCGGCCGGGCATCGTGCCCTGCGAGCGCGGGAACATCTCGTACCAGGCGGCGAAACGCGCCTCCGGACGGTCCACCGTGACGTAGAGATCGCGCTCGTACCGGCTGCGATCCTCCTTCGGCCCCCAGCGCGCCATCAGCCGCTTCATTTCATCCGTCAGCAGGATCGCCGCGCGCTCGGCGGAATCCGCCGTCCGGTTGAATGCGTCGATCGCCTCGCGGATCGCGTCCCGGTCGGATGCGTCGGCATGTGCGGCGGCCGCAGCGACGATGGTGCGGCCCTCGATCAGATCGAGATCGACATTCTGCCCGGCATCGACCTTCTTGACAGTATCCTGGCGCCAAGACGCGAAGACGTCGGTCCACGCCTCGACCGTATAGGCGTAACGCGCGTTGCGCTCCAGAACCACGTCGGCCGTCCAGCGGTCGTTGTCGTAGTGGCGCATCGGGATCTCGCGCCAGGCCGGCTCGTCATCCGCGCGGATCTTGAGCGCCGCGCCGATGATGTCATGGCCGTCGCGGAAGATGTCGGCCCATACGTCCAAGCGGTCGCCGGCGATGCGCTTGATCGGAAACCGGCCGCAATCCAGCTCGGGATAGATCCGCTCGATCACGATCCGCGGCGTCTTCGGCAGCACCGGCACCGCGCGACGGTCACTGACCTTCGCCGTCCGCCGCGCGGAGGGGCGGCGCGCCTCCTGAAGGCCAGACTTCACGAGTCCGACCCGCCTGCTCGGGCGGCTGACCGGCGATTCTGGCGCGAGTCCATCGGCGCGCTCCCGTCACGCGCCTGCGGCAAGCGGCAGCCTCGCATCTCCTGCGACATGCTCAAGCGCGTGAACAAAACGGTCGTACCAATGCTCGATGTCATTAGCGCGCAGCACGGCCATCATCGCAGACCACCGTTCCCGCCGTGCGCCGAGCGGCATCGACAGCGCGCGTTCGATGCAGCGCGCAAGCTCATCGGTGTCGTAGGGATTTACGAGGATCGCCGCATCGAGCTCGCGCGCAGATCCCGCGAAAGTCGACAGCACGAGGACGCCCGGGTCCTCCGGATCCTGCGCGGCCACATACTCTTTCGCGACGAGGTTCATGCCGTCGCGCAGCGGCGTCACGCAGGCCACCGGGCTCATGCGATACAGCCCTGCGAGCGTGCGCGGCGAATAGCTCTTGTTCACATAGCGGATCGCACTCCAGTCGAGATCGCTGAAGCGGCCGTTGATGTCGCCAACCATCGTCGCCACCTGGCGGCGGACCTGCTGGTACGCGCTCACCTGCGAGCGCGTCGGCGGCGTGATCTGCAGGAATGTGACCCTGCCCTTCTGGTCCGGGAAGAAATCGAAGAAGCGTCGGTAGCCGTCGAAGCGCTGCGATAATCCCTTGCTGTAGTCCAGCCGGTCCACGCCGACGACCACCTTAGCGCCCTTCAGGCTGTTGCGGAGCTGGACCGTGGTCGGCGCGTGCAGCCCGCCCGCCGCCATCTGGGCGAACTGGTCGACGTCGATGCCGACCGGAAAGGCGCCGAGCCGGACCGAGTGGCGGCCGTAGCGCAGCGTACCCGGCCGCTCCGGGATCGCGCCGAGCTCGTGCTCGGCATAGTCCTCAAAAAAGGCCTGGTCGTCGAAGGTTTGGAAGCCAAGCAGATCGTAGGACAGCAACGCGCCGAGAACTTCGGTGTGGTGCGGCAGGCAGGCGAGCGTGCTGCGGCCCGGGAATGGCGTATGAAGAAAGAAGCCGATCCGGCCGCGAAAGCCGAACCGCCGCAGATACTCGGCGACCATCATGAAGTGATAATCGTGAACCCAGACCAGCGAGCTGCCGTCCGACACGCGCATGACGGCGCGGGCGATGTACTCGTTGACGGCCTTGTAGCTGGCCAATCCGCTTGCGTCGAAAGTCAGCAGGTCGCTGCGGTTATGCAGCAACGGCCATAGCGCCGAGTTCGCCATGGAATTATAGAAGCCGGCAAAGTGCCGCTCGGGGAGATCGACCGTCGCGATCGTGCCCGCACCGGCCGCGCTCAAGGAGGGAAGGACAGGCCCGCCCTCCGCCTTCGAGAGATTGCCGCTCCAGCCGAGCCACAGCGCGCCGCGCTTTTCGACGGCGCGCGCCAGCGCAGCTGCGAGCCCGCCTTGCACGGTACCGGTGCTGCCGGCGAACGCAACACGATTTGATACGAGAACAACGTTCATGGCAGCACTTGCAGCTCCCCGCGGACGCACGTGCAACGCAGCACTGCCACGTTTCGTTCCGATTTTTGTTGAGGATTGATGCGCCGCGACTTTTAAAGCCCCCGCAGCCTTGGCCCGACGTGATCTAGCGCCGCTCGGCTACTCGACGTCTGCTGGCGCTGATTCCTTCTCCGCTTGGCTGGCCGGCGGCGGCTCGGACAACAGGCGGCGCAGCTCCACTCGGGCGCGATTCAACCGCGACTTGACGGTACCCACGGCGCATTTGCACACCTCGGCCGTGTCCTCGTAGCTCAAGCCCGCGGCCGCCACGAGGATGAGGACCTCGCGGTGCTGCACCGACATCTTCATCAGGGCCTTCCGCAGCTCGCCGAACTCGACCGAGGACATCTGCCCCGGCGGCGTCGGCAGTGCTGCGTCAATCAGGTCATCGACGGGTTCGACCTCTACCTTGCGACGTCGCAGGTCGCTGATGTGCTGGTTACGCAGAATGGTGAGCAACCATGCCTTGATGTTCGTCCCCTTCTGAAATTTGTCTTCCGCCGCTAGGGCGCGGACCAGCGTGTCATGCACGAGGTCGTCCGCGCGTTCGCGGTTGCGCGTGAGCACGCGCGCGAACGCCCGCAGCTGCGGCAGGCATTCCACGATCTGCGAACGAAAATCCTCGCTGCCGTCCATTACGGCCTTTTCACTCCCTGTAGGCTGTACGTCGAGACCGACCGGCATTGAGCCAGCGTCGCTCATGGGCGGCACCACTGAGCTTGCAGACGGTCCAGCATTCTACTTCGAACCGTCGGACTTTTTCTGACCGGCCAACAATTTCATGATTTCTTCCGGCAGCGGCTCGTTGAGCACGGCCTGGTAGAGGTTTTTCAACCGGCCATCCAGCCAATCATCGAAGCTCGCCGGAGGGTCGGCACCGATGCAGGGCGCTTGGGCGGAAGGTTTCGTGGGGGATCGGGACGCCAAGTTTCGTCTAGCGCGGGTTGGAAGTTCCATTGGGCAGCCTTCGGAAACGGCACTCGCTATATAGCCATACCGGCCTGGTCCGACATACCGATTCGGAGTATCGGGAGTCAACGCGACCTTCCGCCAAAGGTTCCGACTGGTACGCATTTTTTTGCCTCGGCCACGACCCGGTTGCTGGCCCGATGACCCTCCGGGCGGGCGCATATAGGTGCTTGATATGTGCGGCATTCCCGTGCGACGCTCGCCTGCTCACCCTAGAGGTAAACATGGATCGGCTGTCGCAGGAGCTGGTGAAGTGGATTCCGTATCTACGGCGCTACGCGCGGGCACTGACGGGCTCGCAGCAGCGCGGCGATAGATATGTGCGCGTCTGTCTCGAGGCGCTGCTGCAGGAGCCGCACCGCCTCAAGGGCAGCGGCGACATGAAACTGCAGCTCTTCACGACATTCCATGACGTGTGGCGGATCGTCGATGCGGCGATCCCCGAGAATAAGGACGAGGCCGGATCGCCCGAGGTCCAGCTCCGCAACCAGCTCGCGGCACTCGCTCCGCTCGACCGGCAGGTGCTTCTGCTCGTCTCGCTCGAAGGCTTTTCAGTGGCCGATGCGGCGAAGATCCTCGACATCTCCGAGGACGAGGCGCACGAGAAGCTCACGGAAGCACGCACGGAGATTCAACGCCAGACAGGCGCGCGCGTGCTGATCGTCGAGGACGAGCCGGTCATAGCGATGGACATCGCCGCGATCGTGCGGTCGATCGGCCACACGGTGGTCGGCGTCGCGGCGACGAAGGACAAGGCCGTGACTCTCGCCGAAGAGCATCGCCCCGGCCTCGTGCTCGCCGACATCCAGCTGAAAGACGGCGACAGCGGCATCACGACGGTTCAGGAGATTCTCACCTCGATCGACGTGCCGGTGATCTTCGTGACCGGCTTTCCCGAGCGCCTGCTCACGGGCGAGCATGTCGAGCCCGCCTTCCTGATCACAAAGCCGTTCGATCCCGAGACTCTGAAGATCGCGATCGGGCAGGCGCTCTCGCTTAGCACGCCGGCGCCGGCGCACGCGTTGCGCAATTAGCGCATCCTTGCGCTAGGCGAACTCGCGCAGCGTCGCAGTCGGCTGGTTCATCTGCTGGCCGACATATTCCCAGTTGACGAGATGGTCCAGGAACGTCGCGATATAGTCGGGGCGGCGGTTCTGGAAGTCGAGATAATAGGCGTGCTCCCACACGTCGCAGGTAAGCAGGACGTCCTTGCCGTCGATGAACGGAGGCACCGCGTTGGGCGTAGCGACGACTGACAGGCGTCCTTTCTCGGACACGAGCCACGCCCATCCGCTGCCGAACTGGTTGACTCCGGCTTCCTTGAATTTCTGCTTGAACTCGTCGAACGAGCCGAAGGCGCGGTCGATCTGCTCCGCGATGTCCTTCGGCGGCGCGCCGCCACCGCCCGCGCGCATGCAATGCCACTGAACGGTGTGATTCCAGACCTGCGCGGCGTTGTTGAAAATTTTGCGATGCTCGTCGCTGCGCGCAGTTGCGCGGATGATCTCCTCAAGCGGCAGTGTCTCGAATTTCGTGCCCGCGATCAGTTTGTTCAGCGTATCGACATAGGTCTGGTGGTGCTTGTCGTGATGGAATCGCAGCGTGTCGGAAGACAGGTACGGTTCAAGCGCCGCGTAGTCATAAGGAAGAGGTGGAAGGCGAAAACGCATGATGCAAGCTCCTGATCCGGGAAGTGGCGTTGCCCGTGCTCTGCGAACGCGGCGTTCCGGCCCGCGTTCCGCGCATGCAGAGCGGCCCGGTCATTCCTGAAAATCGGAACCGGAGCAGAATCATTCGCGTTTGGTCGGCATAACAGAGATCAGGGAGCCGACCATGCCGTCCAACGTTATCGCCGCGAAGAAGGTTCAGGGGACGCCCGTAACCAACCCGCAGGGCGAGAATCTCGGCGAGATCGAGGATGTGGTGATCGACAAGCTTGACGGTCACGTGCGCTACGCCGTGCTGTCCTTCGGCGGCTTCCTGGGAATGGGTGACAAGCTCTTTGCCCTGCCCTGGGAAGTCCTTGAATACAATGAGGGCCAGGGCGCCTACGTCATCAATGTCGACAAAGAGACATTGCAGAACGCGCCCGGCTTCGACGAGAACGACTGGCCCGACATGACCGACCAGTCGTGGTCGGAGCGCGTCCGCCGCCACTACAACCTGCCTGGAACTGGCGCGTAAAGCTTGAGTCGCCGCGCGGATCTGACCGTTTCCTTGGTCAACTGCCCAGCTTCTCTGAGACATCCGCCGGCGGTCACCTGGCGTTCAGGCATCGCAACGAATTAGGTCAGGTACACCGCAAAGTGCAGTTACTCATAAATCACAGGCGGAACATTTCACTAATGCTTCCGTTTCCAGAAAACCCGAAACATGAGGAGCTTAGTAATGGCTCAGAAATCCCAGGGCACAGGGACCTCAAACCGCGGGTTCGCCTCAATGGATGCAGCGAAACAGCGCGAGATCGCGAGCAAAGGTGGACAAAGCGTCCCTGCGGCGAAGCGTAGCTTTTCTCAGGATCGCCGGCTTGCCGCCGAGGCGGGACGCAAGGGCGGGCAAAGCAGCCATGGTGGTGGCCGCAAACAGACAACAGAAACCGAGCAGGCTCCTGCCTCTCCCCAACCGGGCGGTATGACGGGAGGACACGAGGAGCACCGCGAAACAGCGCGCGGCGAGCCCGAGAAGGTCGACACGCATTGATCGGTACTGCTGCGCGTCAAAAGCGAGCGGCTGCCGGTTCGACAACGGATGGCCGCGGTACCTTGGTAGTAACACCTTCGCAGACAGCACCGCAAACGCCTCCACCCGCGCCGCCGGAACCGGAAATCCCGCCAATCGCGCCGCCGCAGCCGGAGCCGCAACCGTCGCCTGTTCCCACGCCGGAGATTCAGCCGCCGCCGGTACCTCACCCCAACGTGCCGCAGAATCCGCCCACCGGGTAACGCCCCGTCAGCCGGCGAACAGGACCTGGCCCAGCGCCGCATCCGGCAGTGTGCCCCCCGCGCCGCTCGCAATGATCCGGCCGCCCCGCAGGATGTAGATGCGGTCGGCCTTCAAGGACGCCGTCGCGGCGCTCTGATCCGCCAGCAGCACGGCCCGGGGGCCGCTCGCAGCACGCCGAGCGGCCGCGAGAACCTCTTCGATGACAGCCGGTGCCAGTCCGAGCGTCGGTTCGTCGAGTAGCAGCAGGCGCGGATCGCGCATCAGCGCTCGACCAACGGCAAGCATCTGCTGTTGGCCGCCGGAAAGCTGCCAGGCCGGACGCGTTGCGTGTTCCGCGAGCGCCGGAAAAAGGCTGAAGATCTCCGCGATTCTTGGTTCAAGCGCGATTGCGGCGCCGCTGGTGCCAGCGACGAGATTCTCGCGCACGCTGAGGCCCGCAAACACGCGCCGTCCCTCCGGACAGAGGCCGATTCCGAGGCGTGCCCGCTGCCAGGCCCGCAGGCCCGCGACCGATCGCCCCGAGAACCGAATGCCCCCCTTTGCCAAAGGGATGGTGCCGGCGATCGCATTGAGCAATGACGATTTGCCGGCGCCATTAGGGCCGATCAGGGCGACCAGTTCTCCGGCGCGCAGCTCGATCGAGACGTTGTCGACCGCGGTCACCGGTCCGTGACGCACGACCGCGTTCTCGATCTGCAGCAGCGCATCGGTCATGACAGCTTGTCCACGCCGAGATAAGCAGCGCGGACGGCAGGATCCAGCCGGATCGCTTCAGGAATGCCCTCTGCGATCACCGAGCCGCGATCGAGACAGACGATGCGGTGGGCGAGCGGCAGCAGGAACGGCATATTGTGCTCGACGATCAAGAGCGCGCGCCCTTGCTGCGCTAGGGAACGCAGCCGTGCCGATAGATCGTGCATTTCGGCTGTGTCGAGCCCTGCGGCCGGTTCGTCCAGCAGCACAAGGCGCGGATCGAGTGCGAGCGCGCGGGCGATTTCGAGGCGCCGGCGAATGCCGTGCGGCAGCGTGCCCGCCCGCTCCCAGGCATGTCCAGCGATGCCAAGCTCCTCCAGCAGGCGCAACGCCTCCGCACGCGCGACGGTCAACGGCCGCGAGGTCAGCGCCGTCGCCGCGGGCGACGCTCTGTCGACCCTGCCGGCGAAGGCCGCGGCCACATTGTCGACGGCGGTCAGCTCGTCGACGAGACTCGCGACCTGGAAGCTGCGCGCAAGCCCCCGTCTCGCCAGCTCGTACGGACGGCAGGTGCCGATCGCCTCGCCCGAGAAATGGATCTGCCCTGCATCTGCAGGATAGAGTCCGGAAATCACGTTGAGCAGCGTCGTCTTGCCCGAGCCGTTCGGGCCGATCAGTCCGACGATCTCGCCCGGCTGGACGGAGAACGTCACATCGCGCAGCGCCTGGATGCCGCCGAACCGCTTGCTGATGCCGTGGAGCGCAAGCACGGGACCGTCGGACGGCGCCGACGCGTGCAATCCCTTCCGCGCCGCATCGCCGCCCGCCAGGTCCTTGCGAACGGACACTGGCAGCATGCCGGCCACGCCTTCCGGCGCGGCAATGATCATGCCCAGGAGCACGGCGCCGTAGACGACAAGATAGTAGCTCTCGAACCCGCGCAGCCATTCCGGAAGGTGGACGAGAACGAGAGCGCCGAGGATCGCGCCGGCGACGCGCGTGCGTCCGCCGACGACTGCCATCGAGAGACACGCGACCATGACGTTGAATTCGAGCACCTCGGGGGAGACAACGCGTAGCATGTGCGCATGCAGCGCCCCCGCCAGCCCCGCATAGGCAGCACTGAGCAGGAAAGCCGCGTAGCGCAGCTTTGCCGAATCGATTCCGATGGCGCCGGCGATCAGCAGGTTGGTCCGCATCACCTGGAAGGCCCCGCCATAGAGGCCGCGCATGATCTGCCACGCCAGCAGGGCGCAGACGGCGACCGCGCCCCAGATCACCGCCACCAGCGGCAGGCCGTTCGGCACGGCCATGCCGAAAAGAACCAGTCCGGGCACGCCGGGCAGCCCGTTGGAACCGCCGGTGAGGTCTTCCCACTTGATGGCGATCAGGAGGGCGATCTGCGCGATACCGAGGGTCGCGAGCGCGAAATAGTGCGTATCGAGGCGCAGCACCGGTATCGCCACGAATGCGGCAACGAGCACCGGTCCAAGGATCGACAGCGGCAAGGTGACGGTCGCAGGCCAGCCGACCTTGGCGCCAAGAATCGCGGTGATGTAGGCGGCAAGACCGAAGAACATGCCCTGCGTTAGCGCGAGCGCACCGGCATGGCCGAAGATGAACTGATAGCCGAGGACCAAAATCGCGTAGACGCCGGCAAGGCCGAAGACACGCAGATCGTAGGCGGAGGAGAAGACCAGCGGCCACGCGGCGAGCGCGAGCAATCCGAGGATCGCCAGGGCGCGACTCGAGAGCGTGCCGCTCACGCCCGCCTCTGCGCCGCTTCCCCGAACAGGCCCTGCGGCCTGATCGCCAGGATTGCGAGCAGCGCTAGGTAGAGGATGACCGTGGCCGATGTCTGCGAGAACAGCCAAGACGGCGCTCCATCGAGGCCCGTCCAAAGCAGCGGCAGTGAAGGAAAGACGACTTCGAAGAGCGCGATCAGAAGCGCGCCAGCGACGGCACCTGCGAGGCTGCCCCATCCGCCGATCGTCGCGGCGATGTAGGCCTTCAGCATGTAGTTACCGCCCTCGGTCGGCGTCACGAAGAAGACATTTGCAAGAAGCAGGCCCGCGCCGCCCGCAAGCGCGGTCGCGAGGGCGAAGGTCAGGGCGATCATCGCGTTGACCCGGATGCCCAGCGCCTCGGCCATCGCCCTGTCCTGCGCCGTGGCACGAAGCGCGATGCCGAGCCGCGTGCGATTGAACAGCACGTGCTGCGCCATGAACAAGACGGCCGCGACGACGATGATCGCGACGGATTGGGTGCTGAGGAAGACGTCGCCGACGCGAATGCTTCCGCCCGTGAGCAATGGCGGGCCGGTCCGCGGCTCCGGACCGACGCCGGCGGTCGCCGCGTTCTGCAGCATGATCCCGACCGCGATCGTGCTGATGAAGACGCTGACAGGCGGACGCGATCGCAGTGGGAAATAGGCGATCGCCGAGAACGCCAGGCCGAGCGCCGCGGTCAGCAGGAGTACCAACGGCAGCAGCACCAGTCCGGGCACCGGCAGGAATGACGACAGCACCACGGCGAAAAGGCCGCCCACCATGACCATGTCGCCTTGCGCGAAATTCACTGCCCCGGTCGCGTTCACGATCAGCACGAAGCCGAGCGCGCACAGGGCGTAGGCGGCACCTAGCGCGAGGCCGTTCACGAGGAGTTGCAGGGTCAGCATCGAAATGCGGTTCGGTCGGTTGCGCCGCGAGGGTCGCTAATCCGACCGGCCGCCGCAAGCCCTGCTTTCAGTTGGTGAGCACGCCGGTGATGTTGTCGTAGCGCTTGGCGATGCTGGGCACGCGGCTCTTGCCGTCGAAGCAGACGATGACTGCGGAATGCGCCATGTTGCCGGTTCCGTCCGACCGGTACGTCATGGCCAGCCCTTCGTAGCGGCCGACGCTCAGAGCGCGCGTGACGTCCTCGGCAGACCGGGCACCCTTTGCGATCGCGTCCAGCACCATCATCACGCCGTCATACTGGCCCAGGGCGAACCCATCGGGCTCGGCATTGAACTCCTCGCGATACTGGCGAACGAAGCGCTCGATGCCGGGGCTGCCGCCGGACACCGGCGAGGCGTTGGATTCAGCGCATACGCCAGCGAGCTCGCCCGGCTCGAGCAACTCCGCGGTCGGCGGCTGATGCATGGCTGAGCCGGCGACGATCGGCAGGCGAAGACCCATCGCCGCGGCCTGCCGGATCAGCAGCGCCGTCGGCCCGGAATGCAGGTGGATGAACAGGACATCGGGATTCGCCGCGCGCGCCTTGCTGAGGACCGGCAGCATGTCGCGGATCTGGACCTCGATGCCCTCGTCGAACACCGGCGCCAGGCCATGCGCTTTCAGGTTCTCGATAATCTGCCGGCGCCCGCTCTGGCCGTACGCCGTGGTCTGGTAGATGAGGGCGATCCGGCGCTTGCCGAGTTCCTCGATCGCATAGCGAACATGCGCGACTTTGGTGACCTCGTCGCCCGGGAAGAAGCGGAAGACATACGGATTGTTCAACCGCGTGATCTCGGCGGTGCCGGACACGGTGACCAGCGGTAGGCGATGCTCCTTCGCGACGGGCAGCATGGCCAGCATCTGCGTGCCCAGCATGGAGGCTACCACCGCCGTGACCGGCCCGCGGCTCGCTGCACGCTCCAGCGCGTTCACCGCCCCTTCCGGCGCCGCGCCGGTGTCGGCGACCTCGGCGCGAATGCGCATCTGCGGCGGTGCGTTCTTCACCGCCAGCAGGGCGCCATTGCGCTGGCTTTTTCCTTCGAGCGACAGGAATCCGGTGATCGGCACCAGGATCGGTATGTTGACGTCGATCGGCTGCGCCGTTTGCGCGCGCAGCGTATTACTGGCGGCGCCCATCGTGGCGATGGCGGCAACGATGAAGGTAGAAATCCGGATCATGGCTCAGGCTCGGCGTTCGACAGGTGGCGCATATTGCCGCCAACCGGGCAGCGCCTCAAAGCGTTGATGCTGCATCGCGCCTATCGGCGCCGCGCAAGCGGGGCATCTTGACGCCGCTTGCCCTGCCGACCCTAATGCCCAAACCAGCCTACGGCTCCAGGTAATCGCCATGCTTCCAAATGTGCAGGAAATCGTTGCAACCGAGGCGCTCGACCGCATTCGCGCGATCGTCGGGCCGCGCGGCTGGATCGCCGACGCGCAGGACATGATGCCCTACCTGGTCGAGGAGCGCGGGCTATACCGCGGCCGGGCCCGCATGGTCGTGCGCCCCGCCTCGACGCAGGAGGTCGCCGACGTCGTCAAAGTCTGCGCGGAGGCGGGTTTGGGAATCGTGCCGCAAAGCGGCAATACCGGGCTGGTCGGCGGCGGCATCCCGCACGATCATGGCGAAGAGATCGTGCTCAGCCTCGGGCGCATGAACCGCGTCCGCGCGCTCGACCCGCTGAACTACACGATCACGGTCGAGGCCGGCAGCGTCCTTGCCGCAGTGCAGAAGGCCGCGGCAGACGCCGACAGGCTGTTTCCGCTCAGCCTCGGCGCCGAGGGGACCTGCCAGATCGGCGGCAACCTGTCGACGAACGCCGGCGGCATCGCCGTGCTGCGCTACGGCATGGCCCGCGACCTCGTGCTGGGGCTCGAGGTGGTGCTTGCTGACGGCCGCGTCTGGAATGGCCTGCGCGGCCTGCGCAAGGACAACACCGGCTACGACCTCAAGCAGCTCTTCCTCGGCGCCGAAGGAACGCTCGGCATCATCACGGCCGCCGTGCTGAAACTCTTCCCGCGTCCCGGCGCCGTCGAGACCGGGTTCGTCGCAGTGCGCGATCCGGCCGCGGCGATCGAGCTGCTGGCGCGCGCCCGCGCAGGCACGGGCGACGCCATCAGCGCATTCGAGCTGATTTCGCGCCGCGCCCTGGAGATGGTCCTCCGCCATATCCCGGGCACGAGCGATCCATTGGCGACGCAGTCGCCCTGGTATGTCCTGATGGAGGCGTCCTCCGGCGCCGCCGGCGGCGGGCTCCGCGCATCGCTCGAGCAGGTCCTGGCGGACGGCGCCGAAGCCGGCCTCGTCCTCGACGGCACCCTCGCCGCATCCGGCGAGCAGACGAAGGCGCTATGGCGGCTGCGGGAGACCATCACCGAAGCGCAGAAGCCGGAAGGCGGAAGCATCAAGCACGATGTGTCGGTGCCCGTATCGAAGGTGCCGGAGTTCATCGCGCGGGCCTCGGCTGCCTGCGAGGCTGCCTTGCCCGGGATCCGGATCGTCGCCTTCGGCCACGCCGGTGACGGCAACATCCATTTCAATCTCAGCCAGCCCGTGGGTGCCGACCGCGCCGCCTACCTGGCGCGCTGGGAGGAGTTCAACCGAATCGTGCACGATATCGTCGCTGAACTCGGCGGCAGCATCTCCGCCGAGCACGGCATCGGCCGGCTGAAGCGCGAGGAGCTGGTCCACTACAAGTCACCGCTGGAGATCGAGCTGATGCGGATGCTCAAGCAGACGCTCGACCCCAAGGGCATCCTGAACCCCGGCAAGGTGGTCGGATGACCTACGCGGCGCCCGTCAAGGACATGCAGTTCGTGCTGGAGCACGTGGCAGGACTCGACCAGATCGCGCGCCTGCCCGGCGGCGATGCGGCGGACCCGGATCTCGTCCGCCAGATCCTGGCGGAGGCGAGCGTCTTTGCCGCCGACGAGCTGGCGCCGCTCAACGCCCGCGGCGATCAGGAAGGCTCGACGCTCGAAAACGGCGTAGTCCGTACGCCGCAGGGCTGGCGCGAGGCCTACCGGAAATACGTGGATGGCGGCTGGAACGGCGTACCGTTCGACCCGGAATATGGGGGCCAGGGCGTGCCCTGGCTGGTCGCGACCGCGGTGCAGGAGATGTGGCAATCAGCCAATATGTCGTTCGGCCTCTGCCCGCTCCTGAACCAGGGGGCCGTGGAGCTGCTGACCGCGCATGGCTCCGCGGAGCAGAAGCGCACCTATCTGCCGAAGATGGTGTCCGGCGACTTGACCGGCACCATGAACCTGACTGAGCCGCAAGCCGGGTCGGACGTGGGCGCGCTGCGGACGCGCGCCGTCGCCGAGAACGGCCACTACCGGATCAAGGGCCAGAAGATCTTCATCACCTACGGCGAGCACGATCTGACGGAAAACATCGTGCATATGGTGCTGGCGCGGACGCCGGATGCGCCAGCGGGCAGCCGCGGCATCTCCCTCTTCATCGTGCCGAAGTTCCTTCTGGGGCCGAACGGACGGCCGAAGGAGCGCAACGACCTTCGCTGCGTCTCGCTCGAGCACAAGCTGGGCATCCACGCTTCGCCGACCGCGGTGATGGCCTATGGCGACAACGACGGCGCCATCGGCTTCCTGGTCGGCGAGGAGAATCGCGGCCTGGAGTACATGTTCACGATGATGAACAACGCCCGGCTGAATGTCGGGCTGCAGGGTGTCGCGATCGCCGAGCGCGCTTACCAGCAGGCCGCCTCCTACGCCCGCAACCGCGTGCAGGGCCGCGAAATCGGCGCGGCGGGCAAGGCCGGCGCAGTGCCGATCATCCGTCACCCGGATGTACGCCGCATGCTGCTGACCATGAAAGCGGCGACCGAGGCGGCCCGCGCCCTCACCTATTACGCTTTCGCCTCGCTTGACCTCGCCAAGCGCCATCCCGATGCGGCCGAGCGCGCCCGCCACCAGGCACGCGTCGACTTGCTGACGCCGGTTGCCAAGGCGTGGTGCACCGATCTCGGCGTGGACGTGGCGTCCACCGGCATCCAGGTCCATGGCGGCATGGGCTTCATCGAGGAGACCGGCGCCGCGCAGCACCTGCGCGACGCCCGCATCGCGCCGATCTACGAAGGAACCAACGGCATCCAGGCCGCCGACCTCGTCTCGCGCAAGATCGGACGCGATGGCGGCGAGGCGGCACGCGCCTTCCTTTCGGAGCTCGACGTCTTGGCGCCGGCACTGGCGAGCGCACCTGGAGAGCAGCTGCCCGCAATCGGACGCCGCCTTACCGATGGCACCGCCGCGCTGCGCGCCGCGACGGACTCAATCGCGGCGCAACAGGCGCGCCGCCCGGCGGCCGCGGCCGGGGCCGCGGTGCCCTACTTGCGGCTGTTCGGGTGCGTCACGGGCGGGTTCCTGATGGCGAAGGCGGCGCTCGCGGCGTCGCGTGCGCTGGAGAGCGACTCGGGCGACTCGGCCTTCCTTCGGGGCAAGGTTGCGACGGCGCGGTTCTACGCCGACCATGTCCTGAGCCTCGCACCAGCGCTGCTCGCGCCTATCATCGACGGCAGCGACAGCATCCTCGACTTCGCCGAGGAACAGCTCTGACGCGGGATTCGTTCGCTTCCGCCGACCTTCGCGACCTCGAACGACGTAGCGCCGTCGCCGCATGCGTCAAAAATTTACCCTTTGACCCTAGTTTTTTCTTGCATCAGGGGGGCTTTGGTCCCAAATAGCGAACCTTGTGATCTGTATCTCTTTTTCCGCAGGAGGATGATGGAAAGAGATGGCGAAGGCGGCGGTCAAAAAGTTCGGGGTGGTGACTGGTGGGCGACGCTCTAACGCGGCGCTGAAGGCTGCAGCGAACCCTTCGCTGGCGGAGCCACTGGCGGTTGCTGAGACTCCCGCGCAGGCCGAATCGCCCGCCAAGGATTACTTCGTCGAGCGTAACGGTGTGAAGTTCGCTGGCACGCACCTGCTGGTCGAGCTCTGGGGCGCCAAGAACCTCGGCGATGTCGCCATCACCGACCAAATGCTGCGCGACTCGACGACGGCGGCAGGCGCCACGCTCCTGCACGTGCACCTGCATCACTTCGGTCCGAACGCCGGCCTTTCCGGTGTCGCGGTGCTGGCGGAGAGCCACATCTCGATCCACACCTGGCCGGAGCGCGGCTACGCGGCGATCGATATCTTCATGTGCGGCGCCTGCGACCCTTACAAGGCGATTCCGGTCATGAAGCGCGCCTTCGAGCCGGCGACCGTCCAGCTTTCCGAGCAGAAGCGCGGAGTGATCGCGTGAACCAGCCGGCCGGCGACGACGCCGGCCGCTGGTTTCAGGAGAAGCTGTTCCCGCACGTCCGCCAGACGTTCGAGATCACGCGCGTCCTGTTCCGCGAGCGGACCGAGCACCAGGACCTGATCATTTTCGAGACCCCGACCTATGGCAGGGTGCTCGCGCTCGACGACGTCATCCAGGTCACCGAAAAGGATGAGTTCGTCTATCACGAGATGATGACGCACGTGCCAATCCTTGCCCATGGCAAGGCGCGCAAGGTGCTCATCATCGGCGGCGGCGACGGCGGCATCCTACGCGAGGCCCTGCGCCACAAGGCCGTCGAGAAGGTGACGATGGTCGAGATCGACCGCGGCGTCGTTGACATGTGCCTGAAGTACATGCCGTCGATCCCGCAGAAAGCCTTCGACGACAAGCGCAC
>DATAAP010000707.1:0-10804 GCA_036260035.1 Alphaproteobacteria bacterium
ACAAGGTGCTGATCCAGGCGCGGCCGGAGGACCGCACGACGCCGCGCGACCTCTCGAACATCTTCGTGCGCTCCGGCACGACCAACCAGCTCATCCCGCTTTCAAATCTCGTCAATCTACGCGAGCTGGGCGGCCCGCAGGACCTCAACCGCTTCGAGCGGCTGCGGTCGATCACGATCACCGCCTCGCTGGCGCCGGGCTTCACGATCGAGAAGGCGCTTGAGCAGCTCGAGCAGTTCGCCGCCGAAGAGCTGCCGCCCGAGGCGCGGCTCGGGTATCAGGGCGAGAGCCGCGAGTTCAAGGAATCCTCGAAGAGCCTCTACTTCACCTTCGGCCTCGCCCTCCTGATCGTGTTCCTGGTTTTGGCGGCGCAGTTCGAGAGCTGGATCCACCCTTTCATCATCATGCTGACCGTGCCGCTGGCGGTCACCGGCGGCCTGCTGGCGCTCGCGCTGACCGGGATCTCGCTGAACGTGTACAGCCAGATCGGCATGATCCTGCTGATCGGCATCATGGCGAAGAACGGCATTCTCATCGTCGAATTCGCGAACCAGCTCCGCGACGAAGGCAAGAGCATCGCCGAAGCGGTGCTGGAATCGGCGGTGACGCGCCTGCGCCCTATCCTTATGACGTCGATCGCGACGATCGCCGGTGCGGTGCCGCTCGCCTGGGCAAGCGGCGCCGGCGCCGAATCGCGCGAAGCGATCGGCTGGGTCATCATCGGCGGCGTGTCGCTGTCGACGCTGCTGACGCTCTTCGTCGTGCCGGCCTTTTATCTTCTGCTGGCGCGCTTCACCAAGCCGATCAACGCGATCGCGCAGCGGCTCGCCCAGCTCGAGCGGGGCCACTCTCCGGCGGAATAGCGGCCGCGGCGTCGCTCGCCGCGACACGCTCAGGTAGCAAAAGCGCCGGCGCTACGCCCTGCGGCGGTGTGAACTAGTTCACCGCGATCGCCGGTAATTCGTCCTAAATTTTATCTTTGAAGCTGCACGACTCCATGATCGGGAGACTTCATGACGACCGTCATTTCCGGCGACCGGGTCCAGCGCTTTGCTGAGCTGGACCATGCCGTGATGGAGGAAGTCCGCGCCATTGTCGAAATCGATGCGGACGATCGCGCCGCCGAACCGCGCGCTGACGCAACGCACCGCGCCTTGCGTGGCCTCTTAACTACACTTCGGGCGAGCATCCGTTTGTTCCGGGCGTCGTAACGGTGTCTTTATCTATGGTGGTGAATCATGACGTGCGGGAGCGCCAATGGCCCGCGCGCCAGTCCGAGGAGTTCGCCACTATGATGAAATTTCGCGGCGTCGCACGCGTCGGCACGGCGTTGCTGCTCATGGCGGGGCCGGCTTGCGCGGATGACACGGATGCGGCGCCCGGCGTCGCGCACTCGACGAGCTTCCTCGCGCTGACGCCGGACACGGCCGTCGTCGTGCGGCCGCTTGACAATTCACGGGCCAATCTCGCCCTGAAGCAACACTTCGCCGCGGCGCTGAAGAAGCGCACAGTCCGCGTCAACGAGACCGCGGCGCCGTATGTGCTGAATTTCGAGACCGAGGTCGACCAAGCAATCCTACGCGGCCGTCCCGGCGAGGCCGGCGATCGCGGCATGCTGCGCTACGTCCTGACCGCGACGCTCGACGATGAACGGACCGGGCGGCGCCTGTGGCAAGGCAAGGCGAGCTATGCGGGCGCGCCCGCGGACGAGGCGACGACCATGGCCGCGATGGCCGCGATCCTGGCTGACCAGCTCGGCCAAACCGTGCGCCAGAAAGCCTTCCGCATCGAATGAACGCGCCGCCGCGCGAGCGCATGGCCGCGACGCTGGGCGACATCACCCAGTTCGCCGGCGATGCGATCGTCAATGCTGCGAACTCCTCATTGCTGGGCGGCGGCGGAGTCGACGGTGCGATCCACCGCACCGCCGGACCCGAACTCCTCGAGGAATGCCGCCGGATCGGCGGCTGCCCGACGGGCGAGGCCCGGCTGACGCGCGGCTACCGCCTCCCCGCACGCTATGTCATCCATACGGTCGGGCCGGTCTGGCAGGGCGGCCATGCCGGCGAGGATGCGCTTCTCGAATCCTGCTATTGCTCCGTCTTCGAACTCGTGCGGCAGCACGGCATTCGGAGCATCGCCTTGCCGGCCATCAGCACTGGGGTCTATCGCTTCCCGTTGCAGCGGGCCACGGACATCGCCGTGGCGACGACGGCGGCGGCGCTCGCGACCCTGCCGGAGACGCGGGTCACGTTCATGTGCTTCAGCGCAGATGCGCTCGCCGCCTATGAATCGGCGCTCGCACGGCTAGGGCAGACCGCAAGCTGAATGGAATTCCATCCGTCATGCCGGAGATCGGCGAGGCTGCGGGCGGCGGGCCCATGCCTGCAGCCGCTCCGCATCGCGCAGGCGGCGCGCGAGGAAGCGCCGCGTCGCCTGCTGCCCGTCGGAAGTGTCGAAGGCCCATACCGCGACGGTCGCCACGAACAACCAGGTCAACGCGATCTCCTCGACCTGGCGCAGCGGCGGGCCGCTGCGCAGCAGCGCCGCCTCGCGCACCCACTGCACCGTGCGCGACAGCCGCACCAGCAGGGCCGCGACGAAATGCGGATGGCCCGGATAAAGCTTGCCGATCAGGATCTGGCGGGTCACCGCGCGATGCGGGGCCAGCGTGTCGAGCCAGCGCAGGATGACGCGCTCGATGCGCTGCGCCGGCGCGAGCGCCGCGAAACCGGCGTCTTGCGGCGCCAGCATCGCACGGTCGGCCTTTGCAAGCCACGCATCCGCGATGGCGTCTGCGTCGCGATAGTAGCGGTAGATGTCAGCCAAGGAGAGATCGAGAGCCGCGGCCACGTCGAACAGGCGCAGCCTTTCCCAGCCGGTGCGGGCTGCCTGCTCCAGCGCCACCGCCATGATCGCTTGCGCCGGGTCATGCGGCGCGCCGCGCGCGGCCTTTGCTTTGCGAGCCATGGTTCGATGCTAGAGACTGCGCCGCCTACGCGCAACGCGGGCCGTGGCCGAGGCTTCTCGCGCCCGTTCCACGGATAGTATGGTCAACGAATGACGCCTGATCCCGAGAAAGTCGCGGCGCTGCTGCGGCGCGCCGCGAGCGAAATCATCCTGCCGCGATTCAGGAACCTGCAGAAAGATGAGATCCGCGAGAAGGGGCCTGGCGACCTGGTCACCATCGCCGATACTGAGGCCGAGCAGATGCTGGCGCCATTGCTGCGCCAGCTCGCCCCGGGATCGGTCGTCGTCGGCGAGGAAGCGGTCGCCGCCGATGCAGACGTCCTCGATCACCTGAGCGCGGAAGGCGTCTGGCTGATCGATCCGGTCGACGGTACGTTCAATTTCGTGCACGGCAACCCGAATTTCGCGGTCATGGCGGCCTATGTCGAACGGGGCAGCGTGCGCGCCGGATGGATTCACGAGCCATTGGAGAACGAAACGGTCTGGGCTGTGGCGGGCGAAGGCGCTTGGCACGGCGCCGAACGGCTGCGCCTCGCCGCGGTTCCGCCGCCCGAGCAGATGGTCGGCTCGGTCTCCGGCCGCACGCCGAGAGGCGCGCGGGCGCGCGACGTGCTGCAGTCGCGGCGCGAGTTCGGCCCGCTAGTCAACATACGCTGCGCCGGACGCACCTATACCGGCCTCGCGCGCGGCCAGATCCACTACGCCTATTTCAGCCGCAGCCGACCATGGGACCATGCCGCCGGCTGGCTCATTTATGACGAGGCCGGCGGCCGCGGCGCCTTCCTCGACGGCGAGGCCTATACGCCGCGGCGCGCCGATCACCCGCTGCTGCTCGCGCCGGATGACGCGCGCTGGAGCGAGTTCCACGCGCTGCTGACTCGGTCATGAACGACAGCGGTCCCGCGTTTGCCGTCGCGGCCGTCTTCTTCGGCGCCTTCGCCGCGCTGCTAGCGCTGTTCTTTACGTTCACCGCCGAGGATGCCTGGATCGTCGCCCGCTATGCGCGCAATGCCTTTGAGCACGGCGCGCTGGTCTTCAATCGCGGCGAGTTCGTCAACGCACTGACCTCGCCACTGGACGCCTTGCTGCGAATCGCGCTCCATGTGTTGGACGCAGACCCGATACTTGCGCACAAGATCGTGGCGATCGTGTTCAGCACGGGGACGCTGGTGATCGGAGCAGCCCTATCCGCCGGGCTTGCGGCGCGCATCGTGTTCTTGTCCCTGAGCGCCTTGTCGGCGCCGTTCGCTCTCTGGACCGTGGGCGGGCTCGAGACGCCATTGCTGGCGTTACTGATCACCGCCTTCGCAGCCTGCCTGTGGCCAGTGCGGCCGCGGTTCTACAGCGCGGCCCTGCTCGCCGGCCTCGCCTTTCTCGCGCGGCATGATTCGGTGCTGTTCACCGCGCCCGCGCTGCTCTGGGCGGTGCGTCATCAGCCGTTCGGACGATGGATCGCGGGCGGCATCGTCGCCGCCTTGTTCCCCCTCGCCTGGCTCGGTTTCGCGCTCGTCTATTTCCACGACCTGTTTCCGACCTCCTTTCACATCAAGGGCCCCGCCGTCGTCGGTTTGACGCTCGGCTACAACGCCGTCTACCTGGTCGACTTCCTGCTGCAATCCGGACTGCCGATCGTGCTCGTCGCGGCGTTTGCGCTCGCGCAAGGCCGGCTCATCGTGCCGCCGCTTGGTGCAAGGGTTCGCGCGCGCGCCGGCCTGTGGGCCGGGCTCGCCATAGCCGTGGTCGGCTACGGGCTGCTCGTCTCGACCGCCCACATGATGTTCTCGTTCCGGCTTTTCATGCCCTATCTGCCGGTGATGGCGTTGCTTGCCGCGGAGCTTTTCGCTGTGGCAGGCCATGCCGGTCCGAATGTCCGCCGTGCCACGGCCGTGGTCGCGGTCGTGGTCGCATGCGTGCAGGCCACGGTCGGATTCGCCATCGCGCAGTGGACGCTCAATCCGGCGCGTGTGGGCGAATACCAGTATGTCGGCGCCTCGGACTACAATCGCACCTTCATTGATGCGCTGGCGGAAGCATCAAAGGCGATCGAATCCGACTGGCAGAAGCAGCAGGAACCGCGGCCGCCACGGGTCGTGACGTTCGCCGCCGGGCGCGTGCCGTGGCGGCTGCCAGACGCCTATATCTTCGAGGACCTGGTGTCGTGGCGGCGCGCCTGCTTTCCCGATCGCCGCCAGCACGCCCTGCTCGCCGACTACGTCCACCTCATGACGCCCTGGTTCGGTCCGCTATCCGAGCAGCTGCCTGGCCCCGCCGAGCGCTGGGCAACGGTGTGGCAGCGCAGCGCGCTGTTCGACGGCGAGATGCAGACCTGGATGGTTATGCGCAACCGTCAGCCCGATCCCGCGACGCTGCCGGCCTATGTCGACGGGCCGTGCCGCCTGCCGGCACTTCAGGACAGCCAGACCAAATAAAGCACCGCGATGACGGCAGCGCAGACCAGGCCCCACACCGTATTCCATTGCAGCAGGACCGCGGGGCGCTTGTCCACGACGCGCGCCAGCGTGAGCATTCCACCTGTGTAGGGCGAGGCCGCCGATGCAAGCGACCAGCCCGACTGGATCGCGATGACAAGGGCTAGCGGCGGGATCGGCATCGGCGTCATGTGCGTCACCGTCGTGCCGACGATGGTGGCGATCACGAGCGGTGTCACTGCCACTTGCGCCAAACCGATGATCAATAGAAAGACGCCGATCGCGATCGCAGCAGGTGGCAGGGCAAGCTGCGAAAGCCATGCGCTGATACCGCCTGCCTGAACCAGCGCGCTGAAGCCCACGCCGACGAACGCGGCTGCCGCAAGCACCACGGATTCCGGCCGCGTCTGCGGCAACAGGAACAGGACATGGCGCCGCAAACGGCGCGTGGTGACGGCCAGCGCCGCGCGCGCACCGAAGCGCCGGTGCTGCAGCGCCAGCCAGATCACGGCGACGAACGGTACGGTAGAGAGGGTCGCCACCAGAAGGCTGGATCCCATCGCGAGTTTCGCTGCGACGACGCTGAGCAGTAGGAGGGCCGTGGTGCAGAGCATCGGCAGCGCCTCCAACGGCGAGACGTGCTGAGGCGGCGGTAATGCCGCGCGGCGCGCCGAGGGCGGCCACTGCAGCCGATCGATCGCCCAGCCAATCGCGAGCCACGTCATCGCCAGCCCGAACAGCGGCAGGGCGACGTCGAACCACGTCACCGTAGGAACGAGAGACAGCGTGTAACCGACGCTGACCCCGGTGGGCGTCCACATCAACGTCGTGCCGAACCCGCGCAGGAGTGCCGTCGTCATGCGCCGCTCGCGGATCGCGACCACGATGGGATCGCCGCCTGCCGCCGCAAGCGTATTCGAGCGGCGAACCATGGCACCCAGCAGGACCAGCGCGCCCATGTTCAGCGCGATGGTGAAGAGATGGCACCCCATCGTCAGCGCTGCATAGCGCCGTGGCGGCGATTGCGAGATCAGGTACAGGCCGGCGCGACGCACCGCGACCGAGCTCCGTGCGGCGTCGCGCAGCAGGTTCAGGCTGGCGACGAAGGTCAGGAACAGGCCGGCGCGGTCGAGCGCAACCGCGATCACCGGCCAGGGTTGCTTGGCGAAGGCGAACACCAGCGGCACCACACCGACCGCTGCGGCCATGAAAACGATCTCCACGCCGCGAAGCCGATGCAGATTGAGCGTGAACCACAGCAATACGCCGGCATGGGTCGCGGGCCGCAGGCCGGTCCACCCGCTCGCCTCCGTCAGCAACGTCCCGATGCCGACAAAGACAACGAGCACGGCCGAAATTGCCGCTTGCGCGTTAGTTGAAGGTCGTTTGACCGCTGCCGGGAGAGGCCCCGCTTCGTGCATCAGGCGTCTTGTCGTTCACACATCCATCGGGAGCAAGCCGAAAAGCCGAATACGATCCATGCGGAACCAAGGCCGCGCCGGTCGCCAAGCCCGTGCGAGATGCCTATACTTCGAGCGGGATGGTAGGCGGTCGAGTCTCCCGGCACTCCACAGGTAGGGCGATGAAGCTGCGGTTGATCCTGGTCGTATCGATCTTGCTCGTCCTGCCGTGGCGATTGCCCGCTATGGCGGCGGAGGTCGACCTTCAGCTCGTTCTTGCCGTCGACGTTTCCCGCAGCATCGACGACCAGGAATTTGCGCTACAACGCCAAGGCTACGCGCAGGCCTTCACGCATCCATCGGTGATCCAGGCGATCCAGGCCAATGTTCACGGCCGCATCGCCGTGACTTTCGTCGAATGGGCAGGATCGGACTTCCAGCGCGTGATCGTCCCCTGGACCGTGGTCAGCGACCCGGAGAGTGGCGGTCTGTTCTCGGAAGCTATCAACCGCGAGCCGCGCGCCTTCTGGGGTTGGACTTCGATCAGCGGCGCCATCGATTATTCGATGCAGCAATTCGAGATGAGCGGCCATACCAGCCCGCGCCGCGTGATCGACGTGTCGGGCGACGGCATCAACAACAGCGGCCGCGCCGCCAACGAGGCGCGCGACGAAGCGGTGGCCGCCGGCGTCACCATCAACGGACTCGTCATCATGAACGACCGCCCGACCCCCGGCTTCTTCCAGATGCCGCAGCCGCCGCTTGACGAGTTCTACCGCAACCACGTGATCGGCGGACCCGGCGCTTTCGTCATCGCCATTGACGACTTCTCAAGCTTCGCCTACGCGATCGTCAACAAGCTGGTCAAAGAGATCGCGGGAGACCTGCCTCCGACCAACCTCGCCGCGGGACAGCCCTAACCAGGTAGCCAGGGGTCGGCGCCCGTCCGAGTTGACAACGCCGACACTTCGCAGGCATTTCAGGCCTCCACCGCGCACGCCCTTTGCATCGCTCTTCCATGACGGTTTCCGATCCACCGCGACCGCTGGGCGCGACGGCCTATCTTGCCGCCGATGGTTTCACCAACGACCTGATTGAGGAGCTCGGCGACGTCCGCGCGGTGCACGGCCGGCTCGTGATCGCGGATGGGCCGGCTCGTCCGGCAGCTTGGGCAGCGAATATCTGGTTCGATCCCGTGCTCATCGACGCGCCGTCGATCGGCGAGGGCGCGCGCGCCCTCCGCGCGATCCAGAGGAATTGGGCACTCTATTCCTTCGCGCACCACCGTCGTGCGGCGCTGATCGAAGCCAAGCTGCCACCGGTCCGCTTCAAGCCCCTGCCCTTCCCGTCCGAACCGCCGAAGGCGCCGCTCGGCTCATGGAGCCTGCTCGAGTCGAACACCATCCTCGCCGCACCGCGCTGCTCGAGCCCGTTCCGACACGGAGAGGTCGAGTTCATCGAGAACAAGACCGTGCCGCCCAACCGCGCCTATCTGAAGCTCTGGGAGCTGTTCACGCTGCTTGGCGTGCGGCCCGGACCGTCCGATCTCTGCCTCGACCTCGGCGCCAGCCCGGGCGGCTGGACATGGGTCCTGCACGAAACGGGAGCACGCGTGGTCGCGGTCGACAAGGCGCCACTCGCGCCCGCGATCGCCGCGCTGCCGCGCGTGACCGCGCGCACGGAAAGCGCATTCGGGCTAGACCCTGCCGCCATCGGCCATGTCGACTGGCTGTTCTCCGACGTGATCTGCTATCCGCAGCGGCTGCTCAACTTGGTCCAGCGCTGGTTCGCGGCCGGAACATGCCGGCGCCTTGTCTGCACGATCAAGTTCCAGGGCGAGACGGACCACGAAACCGCTCGCGCCTTCGCCGCGATCCCCGGATCGCGGCTGCTCCACCTGCATCACAACAAGCACGAGCTGACATGGGTGAAGCTTTAACCGTCACCCCACGGGCTTGGCGAAACCGATATCCCGCTCCATTATACGGTGTTCAAACCAAGGGAGACCGTTCCATGCGCTCGATTGTCGCGACGCTCTGTGCATCGGGCATCCTGCTGACGGCATCGATAGCCACGGCGCACCATGGGTGGGGCAACTACGACGCGGCCCAGGTCCTGACCCTGACCGGAACGATTCGGGCGATGACCTATGCCAATCCGCACGGGACCTTGACCCTAGAAGTGCCTGGCAAGACGTGGACGGTGACCCTCGCGCCGCCATTCCGCATGCAGAACCGCGGCCTGCCGGCTGAGGCCCTGAAGGCCGGCACGACGGTGACCGTCGTGGGCTATCCCAGCCGCTCCGATCCGAGCGAGATGCGAGCCGAGCGCATCACGGTCGAGAATCAGACGACCGAACTCCGATAGTCCGCCAATGGAGCACGGGGGCGGGCCGCACTGGGCGCTGGCGCTCGAGCAATCGGCCTTGGCACAGGCGCTGCGCGAATCGCTCTTCCTCTATCCGCTCGCGAACGTTCTGCACGTGCTGGCGGTCGCGACGCTCCTTGGCTCGATCGCCGTGTTCGACCTGCGCGTCCTCGGCCTGGGTCGAGGTGTCGCCGTCGATGCGCTTGCAAGGTTGGCGCTACCCATCGCGGCAAGCGCCCTCTGCGTCGCGGTCCCGACCGGCATCGCCATGTTCGTCGCCGAAGCGCCGGCCTATGTCCGAAATCCGGTCTTTCTCACCAAGATCGGGCTGATCGCGGTCGCCGCCGTCAACATTGCCGTTTTTCACTCCGGCCCCCTGCGCGAGATCAAACATTTCGCCAAAGAGCCGCCGCGGCTCGCGCGCGCGGGCGCGGCGGCTTCGCTCGGCCTCTGGCTCGCCGCCGTCGCCGCCGGCCGGTTGATCGCGTACTACTAGACGCGATGGCCAAGCGCTGCCTCCTCATCGCTTTCGTGGTCTGCATCTGGGCCGGCGCGACGCGTGCCGACGATGCGCTCTGGGGCATGCTGCGGGAAGGCGGCTATGTCCTCGTCCTGCGGCACGCCATGGCGCCAGGTTCAGGCGATCCAGCGAATTTCCAGCTTGAGGATTGCACCACCCAACGCAACCTGTCGTCCGATGGACGCGGACAGGCGACGAATATTGGGGAGGTCCTGCGCAAGGAACGGATCCCGATCGGACGCGTGCTCTCCAGCCGCTGGTGCCGTGCACTGGAGACGGCGCGACTCGCGTTCGGCCAGGTGGAGCCCGAGCCGATGCTCGACCAATTTTACAAACCCGAAGAGCGCGACGAGCGCACGCCAGCGGTGCGTGCGCTCATGCTGGACTGGCCGCAGAATGGCGCGAACTTGGTTCTGGTGACGCATCTGCCGAATGTCACGGCCTTGACGAATCTCGCCGTCGAAGAGGGAGAGTTCGTCGTCATGGGCCGGGCGACCGACGGTACGCTGGCGATTTACGGCAGGATCAAGCCTTGAGGGTGATGATGCGGCAGGCAGTCCTTCATGCGCTGGCAGCAATTGGCCTGCTGCTCCTGCCCTCGGCGGCGCGAGCGAATGAAGCAGTCTGGAACGAGCTCCGCGCTGGCGGCCTAATCGTCATGCTCCGCCACGCCAATGCGCCTGGGACCGGCGACCCGCCCGGCTTCCGCGTCGGCGACTGCGCGACCCAGCGCAACCTATCGGTCGAAGGGCGGGCCCAGGCGGCAGCGCTCGGTGCCGCCTTCCGGGAGCGCGGCATACCCGTAGGCCGCGTCCTGTCGAGCCGCTGGTGCCGCGCGCTCGACACCGCGCGCCTCGCCTTCGGAACCGCGGAGATCGAGCCGGCGCTCGACTCGCTCTATGGCCGCCGCGACCAGGCGGAGGCACAGAACGCAAGCACGCGCGCAATCATGCGCGCGCGGGCGTTGACCGACACGAATCTGGTTATGGTCACACACAATGCGAATATTGCCGCTCTCACAGGACTGTCCCCCGCCGACGCTGAAGCGATCGTCGTCAGGCTGGCGCCGAACGATCGGCTTGAAATCGTCGGGCGGCTGCGGCCATGAACGCGGCCGC
>DATAAP010000708.1:0-5810 GCA_036260035.1 Alphaproteobacteria bacterium
GGATATCGCGCTATTGTATCGCGGAGCGCCGACGAGGTTGAGCACCAACCCAAGGCTGGCGCGGAAACCGGGATCGAGCTAGAAAATCTCCAAGTGCCAGCCAAAGACATCCATGACTGATCGCACTCTCGACGTTCGACCCCTTTCCGGCGCCATCGGCGCTGAGATTCTCGGCATCGACCTGCGGGAACTCGACGACGAAATAGCCGCCGCGATCCGCCGCGTCTGGCTCAAGCACCTCGTCATCTTCTTCCGGGATCAAGACCTGTCGCCGGCGCAGTTCCTGAATGTCGCGCGCCGTTTCGGTAAGCCGATCGAATACCCGTTCATCAAGGGTATCGACGGCTTCCCGGAGGTGACGCCGGTGGTGAAGCTGGAGCACGAGAAGAACAATTTCGGTGGCATCTGGCACACCGACACTGCCTATCTCGAGACTCCGCCGATGGGCACGATGCTGATCGCGCGCGAGGTTCCGCCTTATGGCGGCGACACGCTCTTCGCCAACCAGTACCTCGCCTACGAGACTCTGTCGGAGGGGATGCGGCGGATCCTCGACGGCCTCGATGCGGTCAACACGTCAGCGAAGGCGGACGTCTCGCGCACGCGCGAGGACCGCATCCGCGACGGCGGGCGCGAGGACGCCAAGAAGAGCTACGTCGCCGAGCATCCGGTCGTGCGCTTGCATCCGGAGACCGGGCGTAAGGCGCTTTACGTCAATCTCGGTCACACCGAGCGGTTCGCCCGGATGACACACGAGGAGAGCGCGCCGATCCTCGATTTCCTCTTCAAGCATCAGGTGCGGCCTGAGTTCACCTGCCGGTTCTCCTGGCGCGCCGGCTCGATCGCGTTCTGGGACAACCGTTGCACCCAGCACAACCCGGTCAACGACTACCACGGCTTCCGCCGCGTGATGCACCGCGTGACGCTCGCCGGCGACCGGCCGCGCCGCGCGATGCCGGTCTCCGCCTCTGCCGCGGAGTGAGCCACTAGTCGAGCTTCGCGCCTGACGCCTTCACGACCTTGCCCCATTTCTCGACATCGGCTTGAAGCAGGGCAAGGAACTGCTCGGGGGTGGTGATCAGCGGCTCGGCACCCTGGCCGGTGAAGCGCTCGATCGTGTCCTTCTCACGCAGCGCCGCCGCGACGTCGCCGTTGATCTGGCGCACGATAGCCGCCGGCGTTCCCGCCGGCGCCAGCAAGCCGAACCAGGGATTGACGTCGAAGCCGGGTACGCCCGCTTCGGCGATGGTCGGCACGTCGGGTGCTGCACCGGCGCGTTTGGCGGCGGTGACGGCAAGCGGACGCACCGCGCCTTCTCGGATATGCCCGATCACGGACGGCAGGCTGGTGAACACCGCCTGGATCTGGCCGCTCATCAGGTCGGTCAGCGCCGGCGCGGCACCGCGATAGGGCACGTGCATGAGGCGAACATTGCTCTCCATGCTGACCATCACACCGAGCAGGTGATTGACCGACCCGTTGCCGGCGGAGCCGTAGACGATCTGGTCCGGCTTCTCGCGCGCGAGGGAGAGGAACTGCTTCAGATCGGTCGCCGCGAAATTCTTGTTGACGATCAGGACGAACGGCACGGTCGCGAGCGTCGCCACCGGTGCGAAATCCTTCACCGAATCGTACGGCAGCGATGCATAGAGGCTCGGATTGATCGCCTGCGTGCCGGCATAGCTCATCAGCAGCGTGTAACCATCGGCAGGCGACTTGGCGACGAGCTCCGTACCGATGTTGCCGCCAGCACCGGGCTTGTTCTCGACCACGACCGGCTGGCGCCACTTGTCATTGAGCTTCTGCGCGATGATCCGCGCCAGCGCGTCGGACGCGCCGCCCGGCGTCTGCGGTACGACGATGCGGACCGGCTTCGACGGAAAACTCTGCGCGGCAGCCGGCAGGCCAATGGCAAGTCCGAATCCCACCATTGCCAGCCGCAGGCACGCACGACGATTCAGCACGGGCGCTCCTCCCCTCTCAAATTCTTGTGGCGCACTGTTGCATGGAATGCGCCCCAACGGTCAAGGCGGTTGCAGTGCCCAGATTTCGGGCAGATCGCATAACGGCACGCAAAGAGCCGTACAAGCGATCGTGAACGTCCTGTCCGGCGAATAGTGCTGACTTCGCCACATTTGGCTCCGACGATCGGAGCCGCACGGTTCGGCCGCAGCGCGCTTCACGTGACGCGGTCAGCGTCGGCTTCTCTTTCCGCAGTATCTAGGCGCGAGGTGCAGCAATGAACCAGGCGACGACGAGCGAGCGCGCAGCGCTGCCAGCCACGAGACGACCCTGGTGGTCGCTCTCGACCTTCATGTCGGGCATTTACCAAGAAGGCATGCGCCAACGCATCGCCGATGCGATCGCCACCGAGGAGCTGAACGGTCTCAAATTTGCATTCCTTGCCAGGACCGCCGCAGTCGTCGCGATCGCCGCTTGGCTGCCGTATATCGTCCCGCCCCCGCGTGCCTTCTACTATCTCGGATTCGTCGCGGCATTCTTCGTGCTGGGACTCGTCCCATATCTTTTACGTCGGCACCGATTCGGCCGGATAATCAAGCTCGGGTTCACGCTCCTGGATGTGATCTTGGTGACGGTCGTCATCATCGTGCCGCCGCCCGACCGGATAGCGGTCGATTGGCCACCGCAGATGAGGATCCGCTTCTTCGAGTTCCTTTACCTGTGGCTGCTGATCGTCGGCTCGGCGCTCTCCTATTCGACCGTGAACGTGATCTGGACCGGCCTGTGCGTCATCGCAGCGTGGTCGGTGGGCGTTATGGTCCTCTTCCACCTTCCCGACACGGTTCGCTTCGCGGAGGTGACGGCAGGCATGGACACGGTCCCGTCGGATCTCGTCCTGCAGGTGGTGTTGTCACCCACCTATGTGAGCCCTTCCATGCTGCAGAACCAGGTTGTTCTGACCGCGATCGCCACGGGACTGCTCGCCGCTGCGGTAGCCCGGGCACGGCGGATGCTGCTGCGGCACACGCGGGCCGAACTCGCGCGCGCCGATCTCGCCCGCTACGTGTCGCCCGATGTCGTCGACGCGATCATCACCTCCAACCGCGATTTCGGTGAACCGACGACCCGGGAGGTCGCGGTGCTCTTCGCCGACATCGTCGGCTTCACGGCGCTGGCCGAACGGATGGCGCCGACCCGCACCGTTTCGCTGCTGACCAGCTTTCATTCGCGCGCGTGCCGCGTCGTGTTCCGAAATGGCGGCACGCTGGACAAGTTCCTGGGCGACGGCTGCATGGCAGTGTTCGGCACGCTTGCCGATGCCCCTGACGCGCCGGCCCGCGCGGTGCGGTGCGCCCTGGAGCTGCAGGACGAGATCGACCGCTGGAATGCGAAGCGCGCCACGCGCGGCGCGGCTGCGATCCCGCTCGCGATCGGCATCCATTGCGGCCGAGCGGTCGTCGGCAATGTCGGCGACCAGTCGCGGCTCGAGTTCACGGTGATCGGCGATGCGGTCAATGTGGCCAGCCGTCTCGAGCGGCTGACGCGCGAGTTCGGCAGCCGCATTGCGGTGTCGGATACCTGCCTCGCGGCCGCGCGTTCGCTTGCGCCATCCCTACCGGCATTCCACGCCGTCGGCTCGGTTCGGCTGGCCGGCCGCGAGCAGCCGATCGGCGTGCATGTCTGGCCCCAGGCCGGGCGCTAGTCGGCAAGAGCCCTAGCCCGGCCACGACCCAACAGGCATGCCGGCGCTCTCGAGACCCTCGGCGACGCGATCGAGATAGGCCGCATTGAAAGGCAGGCCACGGCGCACCTCCGAGACGGTGAGGTCCGGAAAGGCGCGCATGAGCATCCCAAGGCTGGCACGCGCTTCGTCCTTGCGGCCGGCGTGCATTAGCGCCGCCGCACGGAAGCGGTTCGACCAGACCGCCTTGGGATGTTCGGCAAGGCCGCGGGTGAACCAGCGCGCCGCCTCGGCATAACGACCTTGATGGAAGCAGGTCGACGCAAGTCCGATATGGTTGAGGAAGGCCATCGGGTCGCCGGGTCCCAGCTCGAGCGCGATCTGGAACCGCTCGCGTGCCTCCTCTGCCTCGCCGCGATACGAGTGGATCCAGCCGCTGCGCGCCCATGCCCAGGGCGAGGTCGAATCGAGGGCGAGCGCGCGCTCGATCAGCGCTTCTGCCATTTCGAGGTCGTGCGACAGGGTGCAGGCGCCGCTGATGACTGTAAGCGTAAGCGCATCACCGCGGTCCAGCCGCGCGGCGCGCTCGGTCAGCGTGCGCGCTTGGGCGAGCTCTTGCGCTGGCGCAGCGGTGAAATGGTGAGCGGCGCGCTGCGCGTGGCACCACGCAGCAAGCGCGATCGGACGCGCGTAGTCGGGCGCCAGCTCCATCGCGCGGTTCAGCAGCTCGAGCGCTGCCGCATCCGCGGCAGGTTCGAGGTCCATGGCTCCAGGCAAAGCTCGCATCGTCAGCTCGTACGCATTCAGCCGCTCGACGTCGATGACCTGCGCGCGCGCAATCTCGGCGGCGCGGATCGTCGGTTCCAGAACGCGCGCAATGGCTGCGGCCGCGCGCTCCTCGAGGCCGAACGCGTCACCGAGCGCGCCGTCCTGGCAATCAGCCCAGAGCAGCCGGCCGGTTCGCGCCTCGAGCAGCCGCAAGGTGAGTCGCGCGCGCGAGCCGTCCGAACGGACAGCGCCGGAAAGATGATAGCGCGCGCGCTCCGGTGCCATCAGCGCGACTGATTGCGCGCGCGCGAGTGACGTGACGAGCTCTTCGTGCAGGCTGCGCGCAAGCCGACCGGTTTCGCCAATCGCTTCGAGATCGAGCACTGCAAGCGTGGGCCGCTCCGCCGTGCTGGCGATGGCGTGCGCCGCAGGACCCAAATGCCTGTGGCGCCGCTGCGTCGCGGAGGGCGTCTCGCCATAGCGCGCGCGATAGTCAGCCGCGAACCGGCCGAGATGGGTGAAGCCGCAGCGGAGCGCGATGTCGGTGACCGCAGTGTTCGCGCCGTCGTGCAGGAGCGCCTTTCGCACTCGCTTCAGCCGGATTTCACGCAGCGCCGCGCGCGGCGTCGTGCCAAGCGCGCTGCGGAAGTGCTTCTGCAGCGTGCGCGGCGAGACGCCGGCCGTCTTGGCGAGATCGTCAATGCGATATGCGCACGCGGGATCGGCCTCGAACAGCTCGAGGACACGCCCGACGTCGAGCGGTACGCGGGGTCCCGTCATCCGCCGGCACCTCCATCATGAGTATACCCGGCGCGACGCTTTCCGGACAGAAGCGACGCGAGGCGGATAGCCCTCGCGGGGCGGCGCGGTGCAGGCTCGCCTGACAGAGAGGGAGGACGAAATGCGCCGCTTGTTTCTATCGGTTCTGCTTTTAACCTGCGCGTCCGCTGCGTCGGCGGGCGAGCCTGACCCAGCGGAATGGCGAACTTGGTTGATCCCCTCTGGGGACGCGCTGCGGCCACCCGCTCCGCCTGCCGATGCGTCACCCGAGCTTGGCCGCATGCGCGAGCTTGCGGCGCGGCGGGCCTACGCCGCTGGCCGGCCGCCATATGGCCCTGCTGCACGCGGCCATGTATGACGCGATGGTGGCCACCTGGGATGCGAAGCGGTCCTATCAGCGGCCGCGGCCGAAGCAGCTCGATCCTGCGCTCGCAACGCTCGTCCCGGCACCATCGAGTTTCTCCTTCCCATCGGAACACGCAGCAGCGGCTGGCGCGGCGGCCGAGGTGCTCGCCTATCTCTTCCCCGACCGCGCAGAGTATTTTCAGGGTCGCGCCGAGGAAGCTGCGCAATCGCGCGTGATCGCCGGCGTGCAGTTTCCCAGCGATACAACCGCCGG
>DATAAP010000709.1:0-10868 GCA_036260035.1 Alphaproteobacteria bacterium
AATCGTGATCGGTTCGCCCTTCAGGGCGCGGATGAGGAAATGCGCGACCCAGCCCTGGTCCTCGTTGCCGCATTGGTGCGGTCCGTAGATGCAGCTCATCCGGAACACCACCGTGCTCAGGCCGAAGCTGCGGCTGTAGTCCAGTACATACTGGTCCGCAGCTTCGGTCTGCACACTGTCGTGTTTCGGATGAGCTGCATCTACGGGCCGCATCAATGCGGCAACGAGGATCAGGGCTGGGTCGCGCATTTCCTCATCCGCGCCCTGAAGGGCGAACCGATCACGATTTTCGGCGACGGCAAGCAGGTGCGAGACGTTCTTTATGTCGATGATCTCGTCGAAGGCTTCCTGACCGCGCAGGCGAACATCGATACGCTCGCCGGGCGGGCCTTCAATATCGGTGGCGGCCCCGACAAGACGGTCAGCCTGCTCGAGCTCATCGAGCTGATCGAGCTGCTCGAGAAGCGGCCCGTGCAGGTCACCTTCGGCCCTTGGCGCACCGGAGATCAGCGCTTCTATGTCTCCGACCACCAGGCCTTCACGCGCGCGACGGGCTGGATGCCGCGCGTCAAAGTCGCGCAAGGCGTGGCGCGCCTGCGCCACTGGCTGGCAGGGGAGATGGGCCTTCCTGCACGGGCGGCGCGCGCCGCCCCTGATCGTGCGTCGGAGGAACCTGCGCTGACGGTGGCCGGCAGTGCGGCGGGAGTGCGCTGATGCGGGTGGCACTCGTCAATCCGCCATGGAGCTTTGACGGCTCTATCTATTTCGGCTGCCGCGAGCCGCATCTGCCGCTCGAGTATGGCTATGCACGGCAGATGCTGGAGGCGCGCGGCCACCAGGCCGTGATCGTCGACGGCCAACTGGGCGACCTGACGCTGGAGGAAATCCGCGCGCAGATCGCGGCGATGCGGCCCGACATGACGGTGGTGACGACGGCACCCAGCTACTTGTTCTGGCGCTGCGCACCGCCGGAGCTGCGTATGCCGCAGCAGACGATCCGCGCATTGCGCGACGTGGGCGGCCTGATGGTCGCGATCGGCCCGCACGCGTCGACGACGCCGCGTGCCGCGCTCACGAAGCTTGAAGCTGATGTGGCCGTGATGGGCGAGTCCGAGGAGGTGCTGGTGGCACTCGCGGACAGCCGGCGAGAGACCTGGGAGAGAATTCCCTCGATCGTCTATAGACAGGACGGCGCGATCCGCGTGCAGGGCGGGCAGCACGCCAGCGATCTTGCCAAATTGCCGGCCCTGATCTGGCCGGACAGCTATATCGCCAGGCACGACCATCATCATCATCGCTTCGACCCGGGCCTGAAAGGCATCGGGGCGGAGATGGAGACCTCGCGCGGCTGCCCATACTCCTGCTCCTTCTGTGCGAAGGAGAACTTCCGCGACAAGTACCGCCGGCGTCCGCTGCCGGTGATCCTGGAGGAGCTCGATCGTTTGGTCGCCCAGGGCGTCGAGTACGTCTATTTCATAGATGAGATCTTCCTGCCGAATCGGCCGCTGCTCGAGGCGCTCGTGCTTCGCGATGTACGCTTCGGCGTGCAGACCCGCATCGATCTGTGGAAGCAGGATATGCTGGAGCTCCTCGGCCGCGCCGGTTGCGTGTCGATCGAGGCCGGCGTCGAGAGCTTGACGCCGGAAGGCCGCGACGCGCTCGACAAGGACTGCCGCATTTCCACCGACGAGCTCACCGAGCGTCTGATCTTCGCGCGGCGCCACGTCCCGTTCGTCCAGGCCAATCTGATCGAGGCCGAGCTCGACGATGCCGGAGCAATCCAACGCTGGCGCGCGCATCTGGAGGCGCATGGCGTCTGGGCGAATGAGCCAGTGCCACTGTTCCCGTATCCGGGATCGCCCGACTACCGCAAGCTGTGGGGACTGCCCGACGACCAGGCGTGGGAGCGCGCACATGCGCACTATCTGGCGAAATTCGATTCCTTCAGCGACATCCAGGAGCAACGGCCGCGGACGTTGCACGAGCTAGAGATCCCGTGCGCGCCGGCGGCGGAATGATGCGGCGTCCTTTGCGCGTGCTGATGACGGCAGATACGGTCGGCGGGGTATGGACCTATGCCGTCGAGCTCAGCGCTGCCCTCGCGCGGTACAGGGCGGAGATTTGCCTCGCGACGTTGGGGCCGCCTCCTTCGGCGGCGCAGCGGGAGGCGGCTACGGCCTTGCCGAATGTTACCCTGAAGTCGCTCGACTGCCGTCTCGAATGGATGGAAGAGGCGTGGGACGACGTTGAGCGCTCCGGGGCCTGGCTGCAGGAGGTCGCGGCGGCATTCCGCCCTGACGTGGTGCATCTGAACGGCTACGCGCACGGCGCGCTGCCGTGGCGCGTAGGCGTGCTGGTGGTCGCCCATTCCTGCGTGCTCTCCTGGTGGCGCGCGGTCAGGCGGGAAGACGCCCCGGCGGAATGGGACCGCTATCGCGAGGCGCTAAGAAGCGCTCTCGCGGCCGCCGACATCGTCGTGGCGCCGAGCCGGTCGATGCTCGACTCGCTCATCACGCATTACGGTGCGCTGTCCGACGCGCGCGTCGTGCCGAATGGCAGCGCTGCGCGCGGGCCGCGCAATGTGCCGAAGGAGCCATTCGTCCTTTCGGCCGGGCGGCTGTGGGATGAGGCGAAGAATCTAGCCGCCGTCGACGTGGCGGCCCGCGAGGTGTCGTGGCCGGTCTATGTCGCGGGGCCGCAAGCGCATCCATGCGGCGGACACGCCGGTGCCGCGCATGCACGGCTGCTCGGGCAGCTTTCGCCACAAGAGATCTGGCGCTGGCAGGCGCGCGCGGCAATCTTCGCGCTGCCCGTGCGCTACGAGCCCTTCGGCCTATCGGCGCTCGAGGCGGCGCGCGCAGGGTGCGCGCTCGTGCTCGGTGATATCCCCAGCCAGCGCGAGATCTGGCGCGATGTGGCGGTGTTCGTCGCGCCGGACGACACGCGTGCGCTCGCAGCGGCCATCCAGGCGCTGATCGACGATCCAGACCGGCGCGCCGATATGGCGCGACGGGCTCGGCGCCGTGCCGCGCGTTTCAGTGCCGTACGAATGGCAGCGGCCTATCACGACCTTTACCAGCGGCTCGCGACGGACCGATCGCGCGCGCGGCTGCGGGTGGCAGCATAACATGCGTGTGGTTCTCTTCTGCCATTCGCTGATCTCCGACTGGAACCACGGCAACGCGCATTTCCTGCGCGGCATCGTCCGCGAGCTGCGGCGTCGCGGGCATGCGGTGCGCGTTTTCGAGCCGGATTGCAGCTGGAGCCTCGGCAATCTCGTCGCCGATGCCGGCGCCGCGGCGATCGAGGACTTCAAGGCGGCTTATCCGGAGCTGACCAGCACGTTCTACGAGCCGGGGACGATCGATCTCGACTGGGCACTTGAAGGCGCCGACGTCGTAATCGTGCATGAATGGTCCGACCATAAGCTGGTGCGACGGATCGGGCGACATCGCCGCACGAACGATTACTGCCTGCTGTTCCACGACACGCATCACCGCGCGATGACCGACCCCGAATCGATGGCGGCCTACGATCTCAGCGAATTCGATGGCGTGCTTGCGTTCGGCGAGGCGCTGCGGCGCATCTATCTGGAGCGCGGCTGGGCGCGCGCCGCCTGGACCTGGCACGAAGCGGCCGACCCGACTGTCTTCCATCCGATCGAGGCGCCGCGCGAAGGCGATCTCGTCTGGATCGGCAATTGGGGAGACGAGGAGCGCACGCAGGAGTTGCGCGAATTCTTGCTGGATCCGGTCCGCGAGCTCGGTCTCAAAGCGTCTGTATACGGCGTACGCTATCCACAGGAAGCGCTCGAGGCCCTATCAGACGCAGGCATCACCTACCGCGGCTATCTTGCCAATGCACGCGTGCCGGAGGTCTTCGCCCGCTATGGCGTGACTGTGCACGTGCCGCGTCGACCGTACGCGCAGGCATTGCCGGGCATTCCGACCATCCGCGTGTTCGAGGCGCTTGCCTGCGGCATCCCGCTGATCAGCGCGCCGTGGGACGATGTCGAGCACCTGTTCACGCCGGGCCGCGATTTCCTGGTGGCGCCCGACGGCGAGGCGATGCGCCGCCAACTGCGCCTAGTGCTGGCCGATCGCGACTACGCCGCGGCTCTCGCCGACCGTGGCCGGCGGGCGGTGCTGGCGCGGCATACGTGCGCGCACCGCGTGGATGAGCTGTCCGCCATCCTGCAAGACGGTTTTGGCATCGACACGAGCACGGAGGCTGATGCATGCGTCGCGGGATGAACATTGCGTTCTACGGGTCTAGCCTGGTCTCCGCCTATTGGAACGGTGCCGCGACCTACTACCGCGGCATCGTCCGCGCTCTCGCAGCGCGCGGCCACTGCGTGACGTTCTTCGAGCCCGACGCCTATGACCGCCAGAAGCACCGGGACATTCCCGATCCAGAATGGGCGACTGTCGTTGTCTATGAGTCGCAAGGGCAGGCGGGCGTTGAGCGCGTCCTGCGCGCCGGCCACGATGCCGATCTGATCATCAAGGCAAGCGGCGTCGGCGTTTTCGACGATTTGCTGGAAGCGGGCGTGCTGGCGATGCGCCGCCCCGGCCAGCTCGTCGCCTTTTGGGATGTCGACGCAGCCGCAACGCTGCACCGGCTCCAGACCGACCCGGCCGATCCGTTCCGCGCGCTCGTCCCGCGTTATGACCTGATACTGACCTATGGCGGCGGCCAGCCGGTGGTGGACGCCTACACCGCGCTCGGCGCGCAGCGCTGCGTGCCCGTCTATAACGGGCTAGACCCCGACACGCATCATCCAGTGCCGCCGGCCCCGCGCTTCGCCGGCGATCTCAGCCTGCTCGCGAACCGCCTGCCGGATCGCGAGGCGCGCATCGAGGAGTTCTTCCTCAAGGCGGCAGCGCTATTGCCCGATCGGCAGTTCGTCCTTGGCGGCAATGGCTGGCAAGACAAGCCGATGCCGCCGAATGTGCGTGCCATGGGGCATATCTACACGGCCGATCACAACGCGTTCAACTGCTCGGCGTTGGCCGTCCTCAACGTCTGTCGCGACAGCATGGCGCAGGCCGGCTATAGCCCGGCGACGCGCGTGTTCGAGGCTGCCGGCGCAGCGGCGTGCCTGATCACCGACCTCTGGATCGGCATCGATCATTTCTTCGAGCCCGATGTCGAAATTCTCGTCGCCGCGAGTGGGGAGCAGGTGGCCGCGCTCGTCGCCGGATTGACGCCGGAGCGGGCGCGCCAGATCGGGGCGGCCGCGTTCCGCCGCGCGCGCGCGGAGCACACCTACGAGGCGCGCGTGCGCGGACTCGAAGCTGTGCTGGAAGGCCATGACATCGGCGCGCTGGTGAACGCATGAGCGCGCCGCCCGTGACAGCCATCGTTGCACCGCCGGCCCGGCTGGACATCGTCGTCCTCGGGCTGTCGATCACCTCGTCCTGGGGCAACGGGCACGCCGTCACGTATCGCGGCCTGCTCAAGGAGCTCGCGCGGCGCGGCCACAGCGTGACCTTTCTCGAGCGCGACGTGCCGTGGTACGCGGCGAACCGCGACCTGCCGAAGCCGCCTTACGCCAAGACGTATCTCTACAAGTCCATCGATGCGCTGAAGGAGCGCTTCGCGGCCTCCGTTCGGCGCGCCGACCTGGTCATCGTCGGCTCGTTCGTCCCGGACGGAATCGAGGTCGGCGGCTGGGTGACGCGGGAGGCGCGCGGCGTCACCGCATTCTATGACATCGACACGCCGGTGACGCTCGCGCGGCTCGAGCAGGGCGGCGCCGACTATATCGATGCGGACCTGATCCGCGCCTACGATCTCTATCTCTCTTTCACCGGCGGGCCGGTACTCGACCTGCTCGAGCGCAGGCACGGCGCGCAGCGGGCGCGGGCACTCTATTGCTCGGTGGATCCAAGCGAGTACTTCGCCGATCCGGACACGAAGCTGCGCTGGGACTGCGGCTACATGGGCACGTATAGCGACGACCGGCAGCCGACACTGAGCCGCCTTCTCGTCGATCCGGCCCGGCGCTGGAAGAGCGGGCGCTTCGTCGTCGCTGGCCCGAAATATCCCACGCGCATCCGCTGGCCGGCGAATGTCCAGCGGATCGAGCATCTAGCGCCGCGCCAGCATCGCGCGTTCTACAACGCGCAGCGCTACACCTTGAATGTGACGCGCGCGGACATGGTTCGCCTCGGCTGGTCGCCCAGCGTGCGCCTGTTCGAAGCCGCGGCGTGCGGTACGGCAATCGTCAGTGACTGGTGGGACGGGCTAGACTCGCTGCTGCGGCCTGACGAGGAGATCCTCATCGCGCGCAATGGCGATGATATGTTGCGCATCCTTCGCAAGATTCCCGAGCATGAACGGCGGCGCATCGGCATCGCGGCGCAGGCGCGCGTGCTGGCGGCGCATACCGCGGCACACCGCGCGGCGGAGTTAGAGGAATTTGCGCTCGCGGAGCTGCGGCATCGTCTCGCCGCCTGATATCGCCGCTTGCGACGAAGAGTTCGTCGCGTCTCTTCAGGCCGACGCAGACGCGCTGCTCGCGCATCGCGGCGATCTGGCCGCAGCGCTTAGGCTCTACGATGCAGCCCTTGCGCGCGGCGCCGATCTTCTGAGCATCGCGGGCAACCAATGGCGCTGCGCGATGCTACTCGGCGACTTCGAAAGGGCTTGGCGCATCAGCGACGCCGTGCTGCGGGAGCGGCAACGCCGCAGGCTGTCCTGCGCAGGCGAGCCCTATCATCTGCGCTGGCTATGGGACGGCAGCACGCTCGCAGGAAAGCGGGTCCTGGTGCGCTGCTACCACGGCCTCGGCGATGTCATCCAGTTTATCCGCTACGCGGCCCTGCTGCGGCGAGTCGCGAGCCAGGTCACGGTTCAGGCCGTGCCGCATCTGCTGCCGCTGCTTGGCGGCGTTGAAGGGATCGATGCACTCATCCCGCTCGCGCCGACGGTTCCGGACACGCCCTTCGATGTCGACATCGAGCTCATGGAGGTGCCGCACGCCTTGCGCGGCACGCTGTCGAGCATCCCCGCTCGCGTGCCCTACCTCCATATCGACCAGGGCCGGGTTGCCGCGCGCCGGCGCACCCTACGGCAGGAGGCCGGTCGCCTGAAGGTTGGCGTCGTGTGGGCCGCCGGCACTTGGAAGCCCGAGCGATCCGTGCCGTTGCGCTTGTTGCGGCGGCTCGCGGACACGCCGGGCATCGACCTGATTAACCTGCAGCGCGGCCCGGCGCTCACCGAGCTCGATACCGCAACTGACATGCCAGGGCTGATCGAGTGGGGCGAGCGGAGCGAGGACCTAACCGAGACTGCACTCACGGTCAAGGCGCTCGATCTGGTGATCTCGGTGGACACGATGATCGCCCATCTCGCCGGTGCGCTCGCGGTTCCAGTCTGGACTTTGCTCCATCACGATTCGGACTGGCGGTGGCTGCTCGATCGCAGCGACAGCCCTTGGTATCCGACCATGACGCTGTTCCGCCAGCAGGCGCCGGGCGACTGGACTACCGTCCTGGACGATGTGGCGCGGTTGCTGCGCGCGCTCTCCTGCCAAGCTACGTTCCGTTAATCATACGGCTCTACAGGGGTGGTACCACCTTCGGGGGTGCCGCCCGTGTTCGCAAACAAGACTGGCTCTGCTCTTCGTCTCTATGGCCGCGCTTTGCGCGAGGCACGCGCTTTCTGGCCGCATCTGTTCGTCGTCCTGCTGCTCGGCCTCGCTGCGACGCCGATCGCGTTGCTGACGCCGTTGCCGCTCAAGCTTGTCGTTGACAGCGTACTGGGTACGCATGGCCTGCCGTGGTTCCTCGAAGCCGTACTGCCAAGCTGGATCGGCCGCGATGGCGAATCGGTGTTCCATCTGGCTGTCGCGTTGACCGTGCTGCTGATGGTCGTCCAGCTAACCCACCGCACGGCCGACTGGCTGTTCCGCGAGTGGGTAGCGGAGCGCATGGTCCGCCTGTTCCGCGGGAAGCTGTTCCGCCGTTCGCTTGAAGTGGCCGCCGCGGGACAGGATGCCGCCACAACCCAAGATCTGGCCTACCGCATCATGTCGGATGCGCCGGCTCTGCAATGGACCGCCATCTACGGCTTCATCCCGGTCATCGTCTCGCTGGCGTCGCTCGCGGGCACGATTTGGGTGACCGCCGGCATCAACCCGACCCTGGCGCTGATCGCGCTTGGCACGGCCGGTCCGGCGATCTGGTTGATCAATTTCAGTCAGCGCCGCATGCGCGGCCGCTGGCACGATGTGAAGGAAGAAGAGAGCGCCGCACAGGCTGTGGTCCAGGAGACGCTCGGCGCGCTGCGGCTCGTGACGACCTTCGGCCAGGAACAGCGCGAGCAGGACCGTTTCCTTTCGCTCGCCTGGCGCGCGATCCGCGCGCGCCTCGCCGTGCTCTGGCGGGAAGGCCTGCTCGGCGCGGTCCTCACTCTTTCGACCGCGGTCGGCGGCGCCGCTGTGCTGTATTTCGGTGTGCGCGATGTGCAGGCGCAGCTCATGACGGTGGGCGATCTCCTTCTGATCATCGCCTACTTGGCGCAGCTCTACGAGCCGCTGCAGGCGATCGGCAGCCACATCGCCGGCCAGCAGCGCGCACTTGTCAGCGCGGAACGCGCCTTCGCTCTGCTCGATCAGGCCCCGACCGTCGTCGACGATGGGCCGGTTCCGCTCAGGCGCGCCAGCGGCGACATCGTCTTCGACAGCGTGGCCTTTGCCTATGCGGGCTGCCCGACCTTGCTCAGCGGTGTTTCGCTCCAGATCCCCGCTGGCGCGCGGGTCGGCATCATCGGCAAGACCGGTTCTGGCAAGAGCACGTTGCTCAACTTGCTGCTGCGCCTTCACGACCCTGCGGCGGGCGCCATCCGGCTCGACGGCGTGGACCTGCGAAAGTACCGCTTGGCCGACTTGCGGGGCCAGTTCGCGGTAGTTTCGCAGGAACCGGTGCTGTTCTCGACAACCATTGCGGAGAACATTGCCTACGGACGCCCCGGCGCCGCCGAGCATGAGATCATCGCCGCCGCGCGCGCTGCGCAGGCGCACGACTTTATCATGAGCCTGCCGGAGGGCTATCACACCCGCGTCGGGGACCGCGGTACGCGGCTCTCCGGCGGCGAACGGCAACGTATCGCGCTGGCGCGCGCATTCCTCAAAGACTCGCCGATCCTAGTGCTCGACGAGCCGACCAGCGCGCTGGACGGCCGCACGGAGACTGCTGTCATTGAAGCGCTGCGGTCCCTCATGCAGGGCCGCACGGTCCTGATGATCACGCACCGCCTGGACACGCTCCGGGATTGCGATATGGTGCTGCGCGTGGAAGACGGGGCCGTGTTCGACGATCGCCAGCACAGCTATCTTCACCGTGCCGCCTGAAAGAATCCGGAACGGCAACGCCTACATTCGGGCGGGCAGCCACGCTAAAGATTTGTTCTTAGCCGGTTGCACCCGCGCGCGACGCTATCGTCATACGTAGACTGCGCCTGCGTCAATCTACTTACCGGTTGGCAAGAACGGCATTTCCGGAACAGCAGTGGAATGCTGGGCAAAATGAGTATGACGAACGCTACCGCCGATGCGAATGTCTATGTAGTCGATGACGATCTGCCGCTGCGCCGCTCGCTCTCGGTTTTGCTCGAGCAGGCGGGCTATGTAGTGAAGAGTTACGCGCGCGCGGAGGACTTCCTGCGCGAGGCGGTGGACTGTAATCCCGGATGCCTCCTGATCGATCTGTGCCTGCCGGGAATGAGCGGGCTCGACCTGCAGCGTGCGGTGCGCGATGAAGGCTTGCCGCTCAGCGTCGTCGCCATGTCGAGCAATCCCGACCTCCCGCTTGCGCTGACGGCGGTGCGCCTAGGCGCGCTCGACTTCGTCAAGAAGCCGTTCAGTCGCACGGTGATCCTCGACCGCGTACGCGAGGCGCTGGCCGACTCGCAGCGCCGGTGTCACGGCCGCAATGCCATCGCCGATCTGCGGCGCCGCTTCGAAAGCCTGACCCCGCGCGAGCGCGAGGTGATGCGGCTGATGGTCGAAGGCCAGCCGACCAAGATCGCCGCGCGGCAGCTCGGCGTGAGTCCTCGGACGGTCGAGACTCACCGGATCCGCGTCATGCGGAAGATGGGCGTGCGCACGCTGTCAATGCTGGTTAGGCAGGGCCTCGCCCTAGAGGCGCCAGGCGAGGCGGGATTTCTTCTACCCGCGGACGCAGCCCGCGCCGAACAGCCGAGTTAACGCCGCATTAACCATACCGGCCAATCGTGCGGACCTTCTCATGTGAGGCCGCAGATGCTGTTCCGCTCGACCCTTCTCGCACTGGCGCTCACCTGGGCGCTTCCGCTTCATGCGCAGCAGCTCGCCCTGACATCGGCCGGCGGCGATGCCTGGACGTTCCGCAAGCACATCGATGGTTCTGTCCATGGTCATTGCGACGACGTGATGATCGTGGGGCCGGCGGCAACGGTCGTCGCGACTCGGATCGGCCAGCGCTTCAGCGCCACGCTGCCGCTGCAGGAAGGCGAGAATGAAGTTCACGCCGCTTGCCACCGCGGCGGCGTGGCCGTGTCGCTGTCCGAGCCGCAGCGCTGGCGGGTGCGCCTGCAGGATGGGCCGAAGGCGTGGCCGCGCATCGTCCCAAGCCATCGTGGGCTCGTGTTCGACGCAGGCGCCAGCCAGATGGGAACGGCGCGGCAGGCGCCGATCGAGCGCTTCGAATGGCGGGTCCAGCTCATATCGAAGCTTCGTCCAGAAGCCACAGCGCCGGTATTTGCGACGGCACTCGGCCGCCGCGTGGACCTCAAGCTGCCTGACGACGGCGAATACCGCGTAAGCCTGACGGTGACCGACGCGCTCGGCCGGACAGACAGTGCTGTGGCGGGGGGGGGGGGGG
>DATAAP010000710.1:0-3289 GCA_036260035.1 Alphaproteobacteria bacterium
GTGGCCCTTGTCGCGATCCTCACGATCGTCCTCGTGCGCCGCTTCCGTCCGCACTGGCCGGCGCTGCTGATCGCGGTGGTCCTGACTGGCGTAATGGTCTGGCTGCTCGGCCTGGATGTCGAGACGATCGGCACCCGCTTCGGCGGCATCCCCAGCGCGCTGCCCTCGCCGCAGCTCCCGGCCTTCTCCACGGAGAAGGTCATGGCGGTGCTGCCGGACGCGATCGCCTTCGCGCTGCTGGGCGGCATCGAAAGTTTGCTCTCGGCGGTGGTCGCCGATTCCATGACTGGCCGGCGCCATCGTTCCAACTGCGAGCTGGTCGCGCAGGGTGTCGCCAATATCGGCTCGGCGCTGTTTGGCGGCATCTGCGTGACCGGCACGATCGCGCGCACCGCGACCAATGTCCGCTCCGGCGCGCGCGGGCCGATCGCCGGCATGCTGCATTCTGTGTTCGTGCTGCTGTTCATGGCCGTCGCCGCGCCGCTCGCCAGCTACATTCCCCTTGCGGCGCTCGCCGGCGTGCTCGCCGTGGTTGCCTGGCACATGGCGGAAAAGCATGCCATTGCAACGCTGCTGCGCACCTCCCGCGGGGATACGGTCGTTCTGCTCGCGACGTTCTTGCTGGTCGTCTTCCGCGACCTGATCGAAGGAATCCTGGTCGGCTTCGGCCTCGGCGCGCTCCTGTTCCTGCACCGCATGGCGCAGGCGGTGGGGATCGAGACGGTGCGGCCGGTCGTCGAGACGGACCGTCCGGACGCGGTAAAAGGCAGCGAGCGGCAGCCCTATGACGTGGATATCGCCACCGCGCGCGACGTGATCGTTTACCGGATTTCAGGTGCGTTCTTCTTTGGCGCGGCGGCGACGGTCGGCGCCGTGCTCGACCGCCTCGCGGAGCAGCCGAAGGCGTATGTGATCGACGTCTCCGCGGTGCCGCTGCTGGACTCGACCGCCGCGGCGACGATCGAGGGCTTCGTACGCAAGGCGCGACGTCAGGGCGCCGCGGTCTACATCACAGGCGCGGAGCGGCCCATCCGCCGCGTGCTGCTGGCCCATGGCGTGCGCCCGCCACGCGTGCGTTTCCGCTCAACCGTCGCCGAAGCGGTCATCGCGGCGCGCGGCGATCCAAGCGCCCTTCAGCAGGACGTGGCGGCCACCACCTGAGGCACCGGCGCGGTTTAGCTATTGCGCCTCCTCCGGCCTCAGTGGCGGAAATGCCGCATGCCGGTCAGGACCATGGCGAGGCCCTTCTCGTCGGCCGCGGAGATCACCTCGTTGTCGCGCATCGAGCCGCCCGGCTGGATCACAGCGGTCGCCCCGGCCTCGGCGGCGGCGAGGAGACCGTCGGCGAAGGGGAAGAAGGCGTCCGACGCGACCACCGAGCCGATCGCACGGCTCTGCGTCTCGCCGGCCGCTTTCGCCGCCTCGGCCGCCTTCCAGGCGGCGATGCGCGAGGAATCGACGCGGCTCATCTGTCCGGCGCCGATGCCGACCGTGGCGCCGCCCTTAACGTAGACGATGGCGTTCGACTTGACGTGCTTGGCCACCGCGAAGGCGAACAGCATGTCGGCGCGTTCGGCCGACGTCGGCGCGCGCTTGGTGACGACCTTGAGGTCGTTGTCATTGACACGGCCGTCGTCGCGGCCCTGTACCAGATAGCCGCCGCCGAGTGAGCGCACTGTCAAACCCTTGGAGGCCGGATCGGGCATGCCGCCGGTCAGCAGCAGGCGCAGGTTCTTCTTCTCGGCGAGCACCTTGCGCGCGGCATCGTCGGCCGAGGGCGCGATGATGACCTCGACGAAGATCTTGGCGATCTCCGAAGCGGTGACGCCGTCGAGCGGCCGGTTGATCGCGACGATGCCGCCGAAGGCACTCACCGGATCGCAGGCATAGGCCTTGAGATAAGCCTCGTGCAGCGAGCAGCCGAGCGCAACGCCGCACGGATTGGCGTGCTTGATGATGGCGACGGCGGGCGGCTCGAACTCGGCGACGCACTCGAATGCCGCGTCGGTGTCGTTAAGATTGTTGTAGGAGAGCTCCTTGCCCTGCACCTGCTGCGCCGTGGCGATGCCGGGCCGCGTCGGCCCCCCGCGGTAGAAGGCGGCACTCTGGTGCGGGTTCTCGCCGTACCGCAGCGTCTGCATCAGCTCGCCTGCGAACACCATGCGTTTCGGGTAGGTCTCGCCGAGCACACCGGAAAACCATTGGGCGATCGCCGCATCGTACGCGCCTGTGCGCGCATAGGCGGCCGCGGCGAGCCGCTTGCGCAGATCGAGGCCGGTGGCGCCGTTCTTGGCATCGAGCTCCGCAATGACCGCGCCGTAGTCGGCAGGATCGGTCAGCACCGTGATGAAATCGTGGTTTTTCGCCGCGGCGCGAATCAGCGCAGGCCCGCCGATGTCGATGTTCTCGATCGTGGTCGCGAAATCGGCGCCGCGCGCCACCGTCGCCTCGAATGGGTAGAGGTTCACCGCGACCAGATCGATCGGCGTGATGCCGTGCTCTTTCATCGCCGCGATGTGGGCGGCTTCGTCGCGGCGCGCGAGGATGCCGCCATGGATCTTCGGATGCAGCGTCTTGACGCGCCCATCCATGATCTCGGGAAAGCCGGTGTGGACGCCGACTTCGATCACGTCGAGGCCGGCATCGAGAAGCGCGCGCGCGGAGCCGCCGGTCGAGAGCAGCTCGACGCCGTGCCGCGCGAGCGCACGGGCAAGATCGATCAGGCCCGTCTTGTCGGAAACGGAAATCAGAGCGCGGCGGATCGCAATGTCGGTCATCGGCGACTCGGGGTTCGTGGAGGGCGCCCTTATCGCACGACGCGGCGGCTCGCGGAAATCGTCTCGTCGCGGCATTTCGCCCGGCATTTTGCGCGCAACAACCGCAAGTGCCCGTCAAATTGAAGCGTGGCGGTACGCTTCTTTAACGAAGGTGAAGCAAAAAGAAGAGGCTGATGACCGAAAGGAGAAAACGATGCGGCTGGGGGTTTTATTCCGCATCCATCAGACGATTGCGGCAATTTCTCTTGTCATTCTTGCCACAGAACCTGCGCATGCCCTCTGGCTGCAGGTGACAGGCGAGACATTGCCGGTGCTGGCGCCACTGGTCGTCGATCTCGATTCCTTGAAGCCGCCGCCGGGCGACACGCGCCACGGCCTCTTTGCGATGCCACCATCGTACCGCGACACGTCTCCGCCGCGTCTCAAGCTGCAGTACCGCGCCGATTTTCCGCGCTCGGTCACCTTCGAAACGGATGGCGCCGTCACCGTGGAGCGCGAGCTGCCGTCCGGCG
>DATAAP010000711.1:0-8695 GCA_036260035.1 Alphaproteobacteria bacterium
CCCGCTGATCGAGGATCTGCCCGCCGCCGGCAAGACGCCGACCCAGCTCGCGCGTGACGTCGAGGGCGAACTGGCGAAGTTCATCCAGGACCCGATCGTCACCGTCATCGTGACGGGCTTCAACGGCCCGTTCGCCCGCCAAGTCCGCGTCGTCGGCCAAGCCACGCGGCCCCAGGCGATCCCCTATCGCGACAACATGACCCTCCTCGATGTGATGGTCGCCGTGGGCGGCATCACCGAGTTCGCCGCCGGCAACCGCGCCTCTATCGTGCGGTCCGTCGACAACGAGCAGAAGCAGTATCGCGTGCGCGTCAGCGACCTGGTGAAGGACGGCGACGTGTCGGCGAACGTACAGATGCTGCCAGGCGACATCCTGATCATCCCCGAGACCTGGTTCTGATCGGCGACGGCCGAGCACCGGAGGAGCGCACGTGACGCCGATCAAGTCGCTGGTTCGGGACTATGCCTTGGCAATGTGGCGCCGGCGTTGGTACGCCGCCGGCGTCGCCTGGCTCGTCTGCGTCGGCGGCTGGGCGTTCGTTGCCATGATGCCGAATACCTACACGGCGAAGACGCGCATCTACGTCGATGCCGACAGCATGCTGCGTCCCCTCCTCCGCGGCATCGCCATCGACACCAACGTGCTGAACGAAGTCGACATCATGCAGCGCACGCTGCTGAGCCGCCCCAACCTGCAGAAGGTGGCCCGGCTGGCGGACCTGGACCTCGGCGCCAAGACGCTGGTTGAGCAGGAGACGGTGACTACCGATCTCCAGCGCAAGCTCAAGATCTCGAGCCAGGCGCGCAGCCTGTTTGAGCTGACCTACGAGGGCACGCAGCCGCAGCAGGCGAAGAAGGTCATCCAGTCGCTGCTCGACATCTTCGTCGAAGGCAATCTCGGCAACAGCCGCCGCGACATGGTGACGGCGCAGAGCTTCATCAACGAGCAGATCCGCGAATACGAAAAGCAGTTGGAGCAAGCCGAGCGCCGCCTGGCCGATTTCAAGGCGCAGAATCTCGGCTTCCTCCCTGGCGACAACAACTACTCGGCCAAACTCGAAGTCGCCCGCAACGACGTCGCTAGGACGCAGGGCGAGCTTGCGGAAGCGCGCAAGAGCCGCGACGAGCTCCGCAAACAGCTCGCTGAAGTGCCGAAGATGATCGAGACCGTCAATGTCGGCTCGCTCGGTCCTGATCTCGGGCCGCCGATCGGCGGCGGGCCGGGCGCCATCGACTCGGTGCTACGCGTGCCCGAGCTGGAGCAGAAGCTGAAGACGCTGCGCCTGCGCTACACGGACAGGCACCCGGACGTCATCGAGACCAAGCGCCTTCTCGAACTCGCCAAGCAGGAAGAGGCGGATCGGGCGGCGAAAGAAGCGGAAGGCGGGCCTGCCGCGCCGCAGCCCGGCAGCGTGAAGACCACCGCCTCGAACCCGGTCTACGAGCAGCTCAAGCTGCAGCTCGTCCAGCAGGAGACGCAGATCGCCACGCTGGAGAGCAGGCTGGAGCGCCACCAGGCCGATGTCCGACGCTGGGAGCAGCTCGCGCGCTCCGTGCCCGGCGTCGCCGCGGAGATGGCGCGTCTGGACCGCGACTACAACGTCATCAAGCGGAACTACGACGAGCTGCTGTCCCGCCGCGAAGCCGCGCGAATCGGCCAGGACCTCGAGACGCAGACCAAAAGCGTCCAGTTCCGCCTTGTCGATCCGCCGGATGTGTCGGCCAAGCCCACCGGCCCGAATCGCCCGCTGCTGGTTTCCGTCGTCTTCGTCGTCGGCCTCGGTGCCGGCTGCGTGTTCGCATTCTTCCTGAGCCAGCTCGATAACACGATGCGGCATGTGGAGCAGGTTCGCGCCGTCTTCAAGCTGCCCATTCTCGGCGGCGTCTCGATGATCCAGTCGGCCTGGGCTGCGCGTCGCAACAGGATCGAGGTCGCTTCCTTCGGCCTGGCATGCCTGACTCTGCTCGGCGCCTATCTGGGCCTGCTGTCGATCGAAGCTTTCATCACCAAGACCATCTGACTGGCGCAACCAGGATAGCGGCCCATGGACTTTCCCGAAAACGCTCGGCGCACCGAGCGTACAGCCCCGAGGAAGTCGCTCGTCGAGCGCGCAGCCGCGATCTTCGACTCCACCGCGCGCGCGCCCGAGGCGCCACGGGCAGATAATGGTGCTGCCGCGGCGCCAGCAGCGCCGTCGCCGGCCCACGCGCCTGCCGCACAGCCCATCCCCCCAACGGCACCTGCCGCCCCGGTGAGCCCCACGGCGCCGCCGCGGCCCTCGCCGGCCGTCGAGCCCGCGGGAAAGCGGACAACCCGCAAGCAGATCGAGCTCAATTTCAGCCGCCTCCGCGAGAAGGGGTTCGTGGTTCCGGGCGACCGCTCGACGACGGCCGAAGAGATCCGGCTCATCAAGCGCCCCCTGCTCCGTCAGGCCTTTGCCGACGGCCGCCGCGTCAACGGCAACTCGCATCTGATCATGGTCACGAGCGCCCGCCCGAGCGAAGGCAAGACCTTCATGGCGGTCAACCTCGCGCTCAGCATGGCGCTGGAGAAAGACATCACGGTCCTGCTGATCGACGCTGACGTGGCGCAGCCCGCCATTCCCGGCGTCCTGAGCTTCGAGAGCGATCGCGGCCTGCTCGACCTTCTCGTCGATCCGACGCTCGACATGTCGGACGTGATGATCCGCACCAACCTCGACAACCTCTCGATCCTGCCGGCGGGCCGCGACACGCCGAATGCAAACGAATTGCTGGCGAGCTCCAAAATGGAGGCGCTGGTCAAGGACATCGCCGAGCGCTATCCCGACCGCGTCATCATCTTCGATACGCCGCCTGTGCTCGTGCGGACCGAAACCAGCGTGCTCGCCTCGCATGTGGGGCAAGTCGCGTTCGTCATCGAGGCCGAGCAAACCAACGAATCGGCTGTGAAGGAGTCGCTTGAGCTCCTTAACGGCTGCAGCAATATTGGATTGATCCTGAACAAGCTTCGTTCTTCCTACGGAACCGAGCGATTCGGCCAGTACTACGGAAGATACAAGCGATAATCTCTGCCAGGGGGGCAGATGCGGCACACTCCTGAACATCGCAGCGCGAGGAAGGGGCCATCGATCGCTGCGATGCTCGTCTTCGCGTTAGGCGGTCTTGGCGCCGACGCCGCTTCAGCCGAGCAGTGGCGGGTGACGCCGCGCCTGACGGTTGAGCAGGCCTACAACTCGAACGTCGAGCTCGCTCCAAAAGGCCAGGAGAAATCCGACTTCATCACGTCGATCAGCCCGGGTGCTGCCGTGCGCGGCACCGGCCGGCGGCTGTCGCTCAATTTCGATTACGATCCCGAGCAGGTGTTCTTCGCGCATCGAAGCGACCGCAATGAGCTGCGCCAGCGCTTCCGCGGCCTTACCAATGCCGAGTTGATCGAGCAGCTGCTGTTCTTCGAGGCGAGCGGATCAGTCAACCAGCAATTCACCAACAACACCGGTGCGATCGGTGGAACGACGCTCACCGCCAGCAACGATCTGCGCACGGTGCAGACCTACAGCGCCGGTCCCGTGCTGCGCAATCACCTGGGCTCATTCGCCGATACCGAGACACGCTACACATACAGCTTGTTCAAGGTCGACAGCGCCAACTTCTCGGACACGGAGCAGAACGAGCTGTCGTTCATCGCGCGCAGCGGGCGGGACTTCACGACTCTGGCTTGGACGTTCACGTTGAGCGGCTCGGAGTCCGAGCGCCAGGGCGGCAACGGCGCTACCTCATTTAGCGGCACAAAGACCGAGCAGCGGCTCGCCAAGCTCGACACGCAGTACGCGTTCAACTCCCATTTCTCGCTGCTCGCGGGGGCCGGCTGGGAGGAATTCGAAGACCCCACGCTGACCGATCCTCCGGACGACCCGGTCTGGGATGTGGGCTTCCAGATCAGGCCGAACAGCGTATCGACGCTGCGCTTCACCGCGGGCCAGCGCTTCGGCGGAGCGAACTACAATGCGTCGGTCGACTATCTGTTCAATCCGAATACGCGGCTGCGCGGTGCGTATATCCAACAGATCAACACGTCGCAGGGCCTCGCGATCCAGAACCTCAGGAATCTCGGGGTCAACCAGGGCGGCCAGCTGATCGACACCCAGACCGGACGGCCCTTCCTGCCGGGAGATCCGCAGTTCGGCCTCAACAACGCCGCCTTCAAGCAAGACCGTTTCACTCTGGGCTTCGAACATTCGACGCTGCGCAACACCTACAGCATCGACATTTACGACGAGGTCCGCGAGTTCGACACCCAGGCGCAGAGCAATACGCATTCGCGCGGCATCAATCTGGGATTCAGCCGCTCGCTCACGCCGCTGCTGTCGCTCAATCTCGGCGCTTCTTACGCGATGAGCACGTTCGAGAACCAGGGCGATCGGCAGGATGACTACTATTCCGCCACGTCCGGACTTTCGTACCGCCTGTCCGATACGGCGCAGGCGCGGCTGAATTACCGCCACACGGCCCGCAAGTCCGACGCAGCGAATGCAGACATCATCGAGGATTTCGTCGCCGTCAGCCTCGTCAAGGAGTTCTAGGCCGGCCCTATGTTCACCGAGTATTTCAAGTTCTCGGGGCCGCCTTTCCAGCTGAGCCCCGATCATCGCTTTTTCTTCGGTAGCAACACGCACCAGAAGGCGCTCGCCTACCTGAATTTCGGACTGCTGCAGGGCGAAGGCTTCATCATTGTCACCGGCGATGTCGGGGCGGGCAAGACCACGCTGGTCGGCCATCTGCTGGCGCAGCTCGACAGCTCGAAATATGTCGCGGCGAAAGTCGTTACGACTCAGCTCGAGGCGGACGACACGCTGCGCATGGTGGCCTCGGCCTTCGGCATCCAGCAGGAGGGGGTAGACAAGGCGTCGCTGCTGCGGCGCTTCGAGCGCTTCCTGATCGACAACCAGAGCCGCGGCAAGCGCGTGCTGCTGCTGATCGATGAGGCGCAGAACCTGCCCTGGCGCTCGCTCGAGGAGCTGCGCATGCTCTCGAACTTCCAGGTCGACGAGAAGGCGGCGCTGCAGTTCTACCTGCTGGGCCAGCCGCAGTTCCGGCAGACCTTGGCGCATGAGCAGCTGGAGCAGCTGCGTCAGCGGGTCATCGCCTCGCACCACTTGGCGCCGATGGAGCGCGACGAGACCCGCGGCTATATCGAGCACCGCCTTACGCAGGTCGGCTGGAAAAACGACCCGGCCTTCGCCAACGAGGCGTTCGACCGGATCTACGAGCACACGGGCGGCGTGCCGCGCAAGATCAACACGCTGTGCACGCGCATCCTGCTGTTCGCAGCACTCGAAGAGCGCCACGCGATCGACACGGACACGGTCAACGAGGTCATCAAGGACCTGATGCAGGAAGGCGGGCAGGGAATGCCGCCCGCCGCCGCGGCGGGTCCGCTTCCGGGCGTGGTCAGGGAATCCGCCAACGGCGCGCGCGTGGATCTCGGCCGCATCGAGCAGCGCCTTGATTCCCTCGAGCGCGCGGTCACGCAGAATGAGAAGGCGCTGCGGCGCGCGTTGCAGATGTTCGCCGCCTATCTCGATACGGGCGACAAGCTCGACCCGCCGCAAGCGAGCGGCAGGCACTCATGATGCTGCAGAAGGTCGAAGATGGGCGCGCCGCGGTTGCGGCGACGCCGGCGACGGTTGACGCGACAGGTGCGCCGGCCGCCCAGACGCTGCGCAATGCGATGACCTGCGATGTCGAGGACTATTTCCAGGTCCAGGCCTTCGCCGGGCATATCGGGCGGGAGAGCTGGGACGGCTTCGCTCCGCGCGTCGAGAGCAACACATCCCGCGTGCTCGACCTGTTCGCGAAGCATCGCGTCCATGCCACGTTCTTCACCCTTGGCTGGGTCGCCGAGCGGAATAAGGAGCTGATCCGCCGCATCGTCCGCGAGGGGCACGAGCTCGCCAGCCACGGGATGGAGCACCGGCCGGTCTTCAGCCAGACGCCGGCGGAGTTCCGCGCCGACGTGCGCCGGACGAAGGCGATCCTGGAGGATATCGGTGCCGTGCCGGTCCAAGGGTATCGCGCAGCGAGCTTCTCGATCACCAAGCAGACCTTCTGGGCGTTCGACGTGCTCGCTGAGGAAGGCTACCGCTACAGCTCCAGCATCTACCCGGTGCGGCACGACCTCTACGGCATCCCCGACGCGCCGCGCTTCGCCTTCCGCCCAACCGCCGGCCCCCTTCTCGAGGTGCCGATGAGCACGGTGGCGCTCTTCGGCCGCAACCTGCCCTGCAGCGGCGGCGGTTATTTCCGCCTGCTGCCGTATGGCGTCTCGCGCTGGGGATTCCGCCGCGTCAACCGGCGCGACCGCCGCCCGGCCATCTTCTATTTCCACCCTTGGGAGGTCGATCCCGACCAGCCGCGCCAGCATGCAGCACCACTGAAGAGCCGGTTTCGCCATTACCTCAATCTGGACCGGATGGAAGGGCGTCTGGAGCGTCTCCTGCGCGATCTCGCCTGGGACCGCATGGACCGCATCTACCTCGAGGGCAACAGGCCACAGTGATCGCACCGTCGTCCGACTTTCGCATCGGTGCGCTCGACGACAGCACCCGCGAAAGCTGGGAGCGCTTCGTCGACGCGCATCCGGAAGCGACATTCTTCCATCGTGCGGGTTGGAAGCGCGTGCTCGAACGCAGCTTCGGCCACCGCGCGTATTTCCTGTACGCGGCGAAAGGCGACACGATCCACGGCGTGCTGCCGCTCCTGCACACCAAAAGCGCGCTGTTCGGCAACCATCTTTCGTCGACGGCCTTCTGCGTTTATGGCGGGCCGGCCGCCGACAGCGAGGCGGCTCTGCAGGCCCTCGACGACGCGGCGGTGAAACTGGCCGAGAAGCTGGGCGTCGGCCATCTCGAATACCGCCACCGGACGCCGCGCGAGGTTTCGGGATGGGTCGCCAAGTCAGAACTCTACGCGACGTTCCGCAAGCCGATCCATGCCGATCCCGAGAAGAACATGCTCGAGATCCCGCGCAAGCAGCGCGCGATGGTGCGCAAGGGGATCAAGTTCGAGCTGGCCTCGACGATTGAGGCGGAGCCCGCGCGCCTCTATCCGGTTTATGCCGAAAGCGTGCGCAATCTGGGTACGCCGGTCTTCGCGCGCCGCTACTTCGACACTCTGAAGCAGGAGTTCGGCGATGCCTGCGAAATCCTGATGGTCACCCATCAGGGACGCGATGTCGCCGGCGTGATGAACTTCTACTTCCGCGACGAGGTGCTGCCCTATTACGGCGGCGGCACGGCGGCCGCGCGCGGGCTCGCCGCTAACGACTTCATGTACTGGGAAGTGATGCGGCGCGCCTGCGAGCGCGGCATCCGCCTGTTCGATTTCGGCCGCAGCAAGCGCGGCACGGGCGCCTTCGATTTCAAGAAGAACTGGGGCTTCACGCCGGAGCCGCTGCACTACCTCTACCGCTTGCACAAATCCGCCGACCTGCCGGACCTCAACCCGCTGAACCCCAAGTTCCGCCTCTTCATCGAGACGTGGAAGCGCCTGCCGCTTCCGGTCGCTAACGCGATCGGCCCCTATATAGTGCGCAGCCTGGGATAGCGCCGTGTCGGACCTGCTGTTCCTCGCGCACCGGATCCCCTATCCGCCCAACAAGGGCGACAAAATCCGCTCGTGGAACTTCCTGCGGCACCTGGCGCAGCACCGACGCGTGCATCTCGGCTGCTTCATCGACGATCCCGCCGACCGCGAGCACATCTCCGTGCTGCGCGACATCTGCGGCGAATGCCATTTCGTGGAGCTGCAGCCGCGCCTGAGCCGGCTGCTGAGCGCGCGCGGCCTGCTGACCGGCGCGCCGCTGACGCTGCCCTACTACGCCAGCTTCGCGCTGACGTCGTGGGTGCGCGATGTAGTCGCGCGCTACCGGCCGCAGCAGCTGTTCTTCTATTCGTCGGCCGTGGCGCAATTCGACGCACCGACGCCCTATCCCGCGCGCCGCGTAATCGATTTCGTCGACGTCGATTCGCAGAAATGGGCGGAGTACGCCGACCGGCAGCGCTGGCCACTGTCCTGGGTCTATGCGCGCGAGGGCCGCACGCTGCTGCGGTTCGAGCGCGAGACCGCGCAGCGCATGGACGCAAGCCTCTTCGTGTCGCCGGCGGAGACCCGGCTCTTCGCGAACCTGGCACCGGAATGCGCGGGCAAACTTCATCCCGTCAACAACGGCGTCGACACGGATTATTTCTCGCCCGAACGGCCCTACGAGACGCCGTTCCCGGCGGGGACCCGGGCGCTGGTGTTCACGGGCGCGATGGACTACTGGCCGAACATCGACGCGGTGGTCCATTTCGCCGAAACCGTGCTGCCGCGCGTCCGCAACGCGGTCCCGGATGCCTCGTTCTGGATCGTCGGCTCGAACCCGGCCCCCGCCGTGAGCGCGCTCGCGGCGCGGCCGGGCGTCGTCATCACCGGCCGGGTTCCCGATGTCCGTCCCTACCTCGCCCATGCCGCGGCCGTCGTGGCGCCGCTGCGCATCGCCCGCGGCATCCAGAACAAGGTGCTGGAAGCGATGGCGATGGCCAAGACCGTGATCGCGACCCCTCAGGCCGCCGAGGGGATCGAGGGACAGGACGGCCGCGATCTGCTGGTTCCGCCTACCGCCGACGCCTTCGCGCAGGCGACGGTCCAGGTGCTCCGCGCCGGGCCTTCCGGC
>DATAAP010000712.1:0-12045 GCA_036260035.1 Alphaproteobacteria bacterium
GGGCGACCGGCTGAAAACCGCAGAAGCCCGCATCACGGCGGCCAAGAGCGCTGCACTCGGCAATCTCGCACAGATGTCGAGCGAGGTCGCGCGCGCTGCGGTGGAGCGGTTGATCGGCGAGAGCGTCTCGCCGGCCGATGCCGAGCGGATCACCGCTGCCGTAGCGCGCGAACGGGGCTGAGCGGAGGCACCAATGCATGAGTTCCTCACATCGCCGGAGACCTGGGTCGCGGCGGCGTTCATCCTCTTCGTGGTGCTGGTGTGGAAGCCGGCCTCCAAGGCGATCGTCTCCAGCCTCGATGACCGCGCGGCGCGGATCGCGAGGGAATTGAAGGAGGCCGCACGTCTGCGCGACGAGGCGCAGGCGCTGCTCACGCAGTACCAGAGCAAGCATCGCGACGCGCTGAAGGAAGCCGAAAGCATCGTTGCGCATGCGCGGGCCGAGGCGGAGCGGCTGTCGCAGCAGGCGGCGCGCGACCTCGAGGCTTCGCTGAAGCGGCGCGAAGAACTGGCGATGCAGCGCATCGCCCAGGCGGAGCAGCAGGCGGCTGCCGACGTGCGGTCCGCCGCCGTGGACGTCGCGATCGCCGCGACGGAGCGCCTTCTGAAGGAGAGGCTCGACGGCGCCAAGAGCGACGCGCTGATCGATCAGGCGATCAAGGAGCTGCCGGCGAAGCTCCACTGAGGAGCGGCCGCGAGCTGAACGAAGAAGGGCGCCTCAAAAGGGCGCCCTTTTTGTTTGCTCGGTCAGACGCGCGCAATGCTGAGATCGCGCAGCATATTGAGCTCGAGCTCCTTCTCGTCCAGCCGCGACTTGAGCACGTCGCCGATCGAGACCAGGCCAAGCAGCCGGTCGCCCTCGCAGACTGGAATGTGCCGGATCCGCTTCACGGTGATCAGGGCCATGATCTCGCGTACTGGGTCGGTCGGACGGCAGGTGATGACATCTGGGCTCATCGCCTCGCTCACCGGCGTCGTCAGGGCGTCGCCGCCGCGCTGCGCCAGCGCCACGACGACATCGCGCTCGGAGATCATGCCCACGATGCGGCCCAGCCGGTCGCGCACGACGAGCGCGCCGATGCGATGCTGCGTCAGCTTCTTGGCCGCCGCGGCGAGCGTCTCGCTCGGCAGGATCGAAATGACCTCGGAACCCTTGTGGCTGAGTATGTCGGAGATCTGCATGGTTCTCCTCACAGGCAGAACGTCAGCGGCACTGCCGCCCCCCGACAATCGCGGCAGTTGCACAATCATGCGCCTGCGCCCGAGCACCAGGCAAGGATAACCGGACGGGGCCGTCGGCGGCGATTTGCGCCTCTATCGGCCTTGCCCGTACCATCGGCGCCGATTCGAGGGATCGCGCAATGCTCTATTTCGAAGTCCTGGTCGTCATCGCCCTGGTGCTGCTGAACGGCTTTTTCGCGATGTCCGAGTTGGCTGTGGTTTCGGCCCGGAAGGTCAGACTCAAGGCGATGGCGCGCGCCGGCGTACCTGGCGCCCGTTCCGCCCTCGCGCTCGCCGAGGCACCGGGCACGTTCCTGCCCACCGTGCAGATCGGCATCACCCTGATCGGCGTGCTGGCCGGCGCGTTCTCGGGCGCCACCGTTGCAAACAAGCTCGCCGCATGGCTGGACACGTTTCCGCTGCTGCATCCGCTGAGCCACAGCCTTGCCATCGCCATTGTCGTCGCGACCATCACTTATCTGTCGCTGATCATAGGCGAGCTCGTGCCGAAGCAGATCGCGCTGCATAACGCCGAGGGCATCGCCACGCGCGTCGCGCGGCCGTTGCGCCGGCTGTCGCAGCTCGCTAGCCCGGCTGTCTGGCTCCTGCGCGTGTCCAGCGAGACCGTGCTCGCCCTGCTTGGAATCGGCCGCGTGCCGCGGCAAACCGTCACCGCCGAGGAGGTGCGGTCCCTCGTGGCCGAGGGCATGGAGGCCGGCGTATTCGAGCGCTCCGAGCGCGAGATCATCGACCGCGCGCTCCGCCTTGACGACCGTTCCGTGCAGACGATCATGACGCCGCGTCACGAGATCGCCTGGTTCGATACCGCCGACGGCCCGGCGGAGATCGCGCGCAAGATCCGCGAGAGCGGGCATTCGCGCTATCCCGTCTGCCGCGGATCGCCGGACGAGGTGCTCGGCATCGTGCTCGTCCGCGATATCCTGGCCGAGGTGCTGGAGGGAAAGAAGGTCGATCTCAATACGATACTGCGTCCGGCACCGGCGATCCACGAAAGCACCACCGCCCTCGAAGCGCTCGGGCTGGTGCGAAACGCCGCCGTTCACGTGGCTTTGGTGGTCGATGAGTACGGGAGCCTGCAGGGCATCGCGACGATGAAGGATATCACCGAAGCGATCGTGGGCACGATCCGCGAGACTGAGCAGCCGGAGGAGCCGGAATGCGTGCGTCGCGACGACGGCTCGTGGCTGGTCGACGGCCTGCTGCCCCTGCCTGAGGTGAAGCATACGATCGGCCTGACCGAAATACCCGAGGACCGCGGGTTCCATACCTTGGCCGGATTCGTGATGTGGCAGCTCGGCCGCGTGCCTAGGGTCACAGATTCATTCGAATGGCATAGCTGGCGTTTTGAAGTTGTCGACATGGACGGCCGTCGCATCGACAAGATCGCTATCGTCCCGCCACGACGGACGACGGAACTGCCCATGGAATAGCTGAGCTCCTGCTGCTCGCGGTAACCAGTGCTGGCACTAAATTTATGTCACGCTTGGTGCGGCTTGGCTGGAACCGCTCTTCGGGAGCGTCGTTTTCGACGCGCTCCCCAACCAGCAGGAGATAGTAGATGAGTATGTCAAAACTGTTTGCCAGCGTCGCCGTAGCGGCGTTGATGACGATGCCAGCTTTGGCGCAGACGAGCACCAGCCCGTCGACGTCGCCGTCCGCCTCGCGGCCGTCCACGACCGCGCCTTCTGGTACCAGCACGACCGATCGCGCGACCTTGCCGAGCGACATCAAGTCGATGAAGGTCTCGGAACTGGTCGGCAAGAATATTTACACCGCGAATGACGAGAAGATCGGCGAGGTCGACGACGTCGTCGTCTCGAAGTCCGGCGGCCAGACAATGGCCGTGATCGGCGTCGGCGGCTTCCTCGGCATCGGCGAGAAAAAGGCGGCCGTGCCGCTCGACCAGCTTAAGGTTCAGGGCGACAAGATCGTCGGCTCCGGCCTGAGCAAGGATTCGTTGAAGCAGCAGGCCGAGTACAAGGCTGACGACTACACCAAGGTTGACCGCAACATGGTCGTTGGCCAGGCGGGCACCGGCACGACCACGCGCCCAAGCACAGGGGCGGCCGGCACGCCGACGAGCCCGAGCGGGGCGCCCGCAACCGGCGCGACTGGCTCGACCGGCACGTCGGGCTCTACCGGCACATCGGGCAGCAGCACGATGGGCGGCACATCGACCAGCCCGTCAACAAGCGGCGCGACTGGGTCGTCCGGCACGAGCGGCATGAGCGGCTCGGGGACGAGCGGCAGCGGCTCTACGAGCGGCAGCGGTTCGATGGGCTCGGGCTCGACGACAGGCGGCGGCTCGACGACGGGTGGCTCCTCGCCGGCGGGCAATGCCCCGTCCAGCGGCGGCAGCTCGACCCAGACGCCGAAGCAGTAAACACTGCGGTCGAAGCGGGACCGGCTGCGGCAACGCAGCCGGTCCTCTCTATTGCACTTTATGCAGCGAGCGCGCGTTATGTAGCGAGCACCCGCGACTCGCCCATCTTGCAGGCGAGTTGGAAAGCCCGGCGCGTCGCCTCCACATTTGCCGTTCCCATACCCGCGATATCGTAAGCTGTGCCGTGTGCCGGCGTGCAGATCGGCACGGGCAGGCCGCCGAGCACGGTCACCCCGCGATCGAATCCCATCAGCTTGATCGCGATCTGGCCTTGGTCGTGATACATCGTCAGCACTGCGTCATAGGCGCCGTTGCGCGCGCGCAGGAATACGGTGTCGGACGGAAACGGACCGTCGGCGCGGATTTGCCGCGCCTTCGCCGCGGCGACCGCCGGCTCGATGATGTCGATCTCCTCGCGTCCGAAATTCCCGCCGTCACCGGCATGCGGGTTGAGCGCTGCGACCGCAATCCGCGGGCTGGCGACCCCGGCCGCACGCAACGAGTCGTTGGTCAATGTCAGCGCGCGCAGGATCGACTCAACGCTGAGCAGGCTGCTCACCTTCGCGAGCGGCACGTGCGAGGTGACCCGCGCGTTCCAGATCTTCTCAAGCACATTGAACTCGCCGTACGGCCCTGAGTAGCCGAGCTCGTGCGCGGCGAACTGCATCTCGTCCTCGAACGCATTGCCGGCGAGATGAAGGGCCTGCTTGTTGAACGGGGTGAAGCAGATCGCATCGACGGCGCCGCGCCGGGCAAGCTGCAACGCGAACCGAAAATTCGAGAGCGCGAACGCACCGCCTTTGGCTGAGGCCTTGCCGCGCTCAACCTCGCCCGGATCGAGATTGCGCTGATCAAGGAATGTCACCTTGCCGCGCGCGGGTCTTGCGTCGTCGAGCTTGTCGATGACAGCAAGATCGAGTTTCGCCTTCGCGACCGCCTCCCCGCCGGCCAGCACCCGGCGGTCGCCGATGACGAGAATCGCGGCGCGCTCGGCCGTCTCCGGCAGGGCCAGGAGTTTCGCCATCAGTTCCGGGCTGATCCCGCAGGGATCGCCCATCACCAAGGCCACGCGTGGAATTTCTCGCTCTACCGGCATTTCCGTCCCATCCATTGCTCTGCCTGCATGTTGCATTCAGAATTCAGAGTCGGCAAGATGACTTTCGCAAGCGGTCGACAGCGGCGCAAAGCCGCGCAACCGCAGGGATCGTTTTTTCAGGGGAGAAACGCCGTGACCAATTGGATTCGTATTGCCGCTGCCAGCCTGTTGGGCGTGGCCCTCACATCGTGGACGGCGCCCGGCCAAGCGCAGACTGTACTGCGCTATGCGCATGTCGGCGCGGAGGGCGAGTCGCAAACGCGCTATGCGACCGAGCTCGCAGCACTGGTGAAGGAGAAGACCGCCGGCCGTCTCGACATCCGCGTCTTCCCGGGCTCGCAGCTCGGCAACATCAGCGAGATGGTCAATGGCGTGCGCATCGGTTCGGTCGCCATGGCGCATCACGACTTCGCCTCGCTCGACCGCATAGTCGAAGACATCTCGGTCTTCAACGCGCCGTTCATCTACCGGGACGCGCGACATGCGATGAAGGCGACTGACGAGCGCACCTCTCCTGTGCTGCAGGAGCTGAACAAGCAGCTGGTCGAGAAGGGCAGCATGCGGGTCGTCGGCAACTTCTATCGGGGCGCGCGGCAGCTTTCGGCAAAGTTCCCGGTCAAGAGCCCGGCCGATCTCCGCGGCAAGAAAATCCGCGGCGTGCCGCTGAAGCTGTGGAACACGATGCTGAGCGGCATGGGCGCGATCCCGACTCCCGTCGAAATCACCGAGCTGATGACGGCCCTCTCCACGGGCCTGGTCGACGGCCAGGAGAACCCGCTCAACAACATCATCGCCCAGCGCTTCTATGAAGTGCAGCCCTACATCATGATGACCAGCCACATGGAGTCGGTGCTGTGCCTGTTCATCAATGAGCGCGTGTGGCAGCGGCTTTCCGAAGAGGACCGCAAGGCGTTCAACGAAGCGACGGCCGAGATGGCGCAGCGCTCGCTGCGCTGGGCCGATGAATCGGTCGCCAAGGATCAGGAATTCCTGCGCTCCAAGGGCGTCACGATCATCACCGAGAAGGACGGGCTCGACCTCAACGCCTTCCGGACGTCCGTCGGCGCCCAGCTCACCAAGGACTTCCCGAACTGGACGAACCATATCGAGCGCATCAAGGCCATCCAGTAGCCGCGCCGGCGGGCGCGCCTTCGCCGGCGCGCCCGCCTGCTCTGACCGGGCGTTCGCGATGAGGCTCTTCAACACCCTGCGCACGGCCTGCCTGGCGATCGGCTGCTTCGCGCTCGCGGCATTGGTCGTGCTGCCGGCAACGCAGATCGCGCTGCGCGGGCTAGGCGCCCCCGTCGTCGGCATGGAGGAGCTGACGCGCTACTTTCTGATCGTCGTCACCTTCATCGGCCTGCCTCTGGTCACTGCCGAAGGCGGCCAGATCCGCATGGACGAGCTGCACCACTTCTTGCCGGTCACCGCGGCCGGCATCCTGCGGGTGATCATCGCCATCGTTTCTGGCGCGGCCTTCGCGACGGTCGTTGTCGCGATCTGGGCCTCGCTCGAGGTGACGATCGGCAGCGCCACGCCAACCCTCGGCATCCCCTTCTGGCTGTTCAATCTGCCCGCTCTGGTCGGCCTCGGCCTCGGCGGCATCGAATTTGCCATCCAGGCCTGGCGCATCGCGCGGCAACGCGGCCAGGCCGCGCCGCCCCGCCTCGTCTAGGCCTTCTGCCGTGGAACAGAGCTTCCTCGTCATCGCCGTCTTTGTCGTCCTGTTCCTGCTGGGCTTTCCGGTGATCACGGCGGTGCTGGTGCCGTCGGTTATCTACATCCTGTGGAACGACATCCCGCTCGCGATGGTCGGACAGCGCACGATCTACGCGCTCGACTCCTTCCCGCTCGTCGCGGTACCGATCTTCATCTTCGTTGGCAATCTGATGAACTCGTCGGGTATCACTACGCGCATCTACCGCTTCGCCGACACCGCCGCGGGGCGGCTTCCTGGCGGGCTTGCCCAAGTCAACATCGCCGGCAGCCTGATCTTCTCCGGCATGTCCGGGGCGGCGCTGGCCGACGTCGGCGGCCTCGGCCGCGTGGAGCTCAAGGCGATGAAGGAGCACGGCTTCGACATGCCGTTCTCCTGCGCGCTGACCTGCTCGTCGGCTATTGTCGGGCCGATCTTCCCGCCCAGCATCCCGCTCATCATCTACGCGTCGGTCGCCAGCGTATCGAGCGTGCAGCTCCTCCTCGCCGGCATCGGCCCGGCGCTGCTCTGCGTGCTGATGCTGTCGATAACTGTGGCGATCCTCGGCGTCCTACGCGGCTATCCGCGCGCGCCTCGTTGGCCCACAGCCGGTGAGCTCTGGCGCGACTTCGTGCCGGCGGCGCCCGCGCTGTTCACGCCGGTCCTGCTCATCAGCGGCATGATGACCGGCTATTTCACGCCGACCGAGGCTGCCGCCGTGACGGCTGTCTACATCCTGCTCGTCAGCGCGTTGATTTACCGCGAGCTCGACCTTGTGCACGTCCTCGAGGCCTCGATCGAGACAATCAAGGGCACTGCTGCCATCATGGGAATCGTCGCCGTCGCGGCGATGTTCGGCTGGATTCTCGCCGTCGAGCAGGTGCCGCAGTGGTTCGCCGGCTGGATCAAGGGCATCAGCACGGATCCGCTGGTGCTCCTGCTGATCGTCAACGTCATCATGCTGATCGCCGGCATGTTCGTCGACAGCACCACCGCGACCCTGCTGCTCGTGCCGATCGTGGCGCCGCCGGTCGTCGCCGCCGGCGTCGATCCAATCCAGCTCGGCCTCGTCATCATCTTCAACCTGATGATCGGGCTGGTCACGCCGCCCATGGGCCTCTCGCTGTTCCTCATCAGCGACATCGCCAAAGTGCCGATGCCGCAGATCCTGCGCGCGATGATTCCCTTCTATCCGCCGCTGCTCATCACCTTGCTGATCATTACCTACGTGCCTGCCGTCTCGCTATGGATTCCCCGCTTGATGCAATGACAGCCGCCCCTGCGACGCCGCCCGCCGAAATCACGCCGATCCGCAGATCGAGCCTGCACGACGAGGTGGTCGGCCGCGTCCGCGACCTCATCGTCGAGGGAAAGCTCGTCGGTGGCACCCGTGTCCATGAAGGCAGGCTATGCGAGCAGCTCGGCGTCTCGCGCACGCCGCTGCGCGAGGCGCTCAAGGTGCTGGCGAACGAAGGTCTGGTCGACCTGCTGCCGAACCGCGGCGCGGTGGTGCGGCAGGTCACGGCGAAGGACACGCGCGACATGCTGCGCGTGCTCGGCCGACTCGAGGCGCTCGCGGGCGAGCTCGCCTGCGCCAATGCCACCGACGAGGAGATCGCCGCCCTCAGGGCGGTTCACGAGCGCATGATGGCGCACCATGCCGCCGGCAACATCATGGAGTACTTCAAGCTCAACCAGCAAATTCATGGCAGCATCGTGCGGATCGCACGCAATCCGACTCTGCAGTCGCTGCACGAATCGCTGCAGGCGCGCGTCAGGCGCATCCGCTTCGTGCCGCACGATTTCGGCGTCGCGACGACGGAGCCGCTGCGCGAGCACGAGCGCATGATGGAAGCGCTTGCGCGCCGCGACGGCGCCGCGCTCGGCAAGCTGCTCGACGAGCACATGGAGATGACGTGGCGCCGCGTATCGCGCTCGCTCGGTTTTAAGGAGCCATAGCCGCTCACGCGGCGAAAGAAGGACAGGAATGTCCGTTTGAGAGAGGAGGAAAACGTGACCTACAATCGACGGCAGATCATCAAAGGCGCCGCGGCGGCGACGGGCGCGGCAGCGGTAGCGTCACCGCTGGACTGGGCGGAGGCCTGGGCGCAGGAGCAGCCATTTAAGCCAGAGAAGGGGGCCAAGCTGCGCTTCCTGCGCTGGAACAAGTTCCTCGACGCCGAGGAGAAGGCGACGACGGAGAATATCGAGGCGTTCATCAAGACGACCGGCGTCGACGTCAAGATCGACAATGTCTGGCAGGACGACGTGCAGACTAAGGCCGCCGTCGCCGCCAATGTCGGCAAGGGGCCGGACATCGTCTGGGCGCTGCACACCACGCCGCATTTGTTCCCGGAAAAGCTGCTCGACGTCAGCGACGTGGCCGACTACGTCGGCAAGAAATATGGCGGCTGGTATCCGATGGTCGAGCAGTACGGCAAGAGCGGCCGGCGCTGGGTCGGGATTCCCAATGTCGTCATCGGCGTGCTGCCGGTCTACCGCGTGTCGTGGCTCAAGCAGGTCGGCTTCAACGAGTTCCCCAAGACCACCGACCAGTTCCTGAAGGCGGCGCAGGAGCTCAAGAAGGCCAATCACCCGATGGGCTTCTGCTTCGGCAAGGCGCCCAACGACGGCAACACGTTCAATCACTGGCTGCTCTGGGCGTTCGGCGGCAGGGTCGTCGACGAGAACAACCGGCCGGCGATCAACAGCGCGCAGACTATCGAAGCGCTCGAATACGCCCGCGCGCTGCACGAGGCCTTCATCCCCGGCACGGTGTCGTGGAACGACGCCTCGAACAACAAGGCCTTCCTGGCCGGCGAGATCTCAGCAACCAATAACGCCGTGTCGATCTACGGCAAGGCGCTGGCCGACAAGATGGAGATGGCGAGCGACATCAATCACGCGCTGTGGCCGGTCGGGCCCACTGGCGTGCCGGCGGAGATGCACCTCGTCTATCCGCTGATCACGTTCCGATACACCAAATACCCGAACGCGGCGAAGGCGTTCGTCGCCTACATGTTCGAGAAGGCGCAATACGAGCGGCTTCTCGAAGGCTCGGCCGGTTATGTCTCGCAGGTCCTCAAGGGCTACGAGAACAACCCGGTCTGGGCCAAGGACCCGAAGGTCTCGATGTTCCGCGACGTCGCCGCGCGCGGGCGCCCGGTCTCGTATGCGGGGTCGCTCGGCTATGCCTCGGCCTCGGTGCTGTCGGACTACGTCGTGTGCGACATGTTCGGCGAGGTCATCACTGGCTCGTCCGCGCCGAAGGACGCCGCTGCGAAGGCAGAGAAGCGGATCGAGCGCTACTACAAGGTCTGAACAACACCGGCGGCGCGCCCTGACGGGTGCGCCGCCGTACTTTTTCTACGAACGGGGTTTGTCGATGGCAGTCGTCGGTTTCATTGGTCTCGGCGTCATGGGGCGCGAGATGTCGATCAATCTGGTCAAGGCGGGGCATGACGTGCGCGTCTACGACGCGCGCTCTGAGGCGATCGCCGATGTCGAATCACAGGGCGCGAAGGCCGCGCGCAGCATCGCCGAGACGAGCCGCGAGGCGGATGCGGTGGTGCTGATGCTGCCCGACACGCCGCAGGTCGAGGAGGTCGTCCTCGGCAAGGGCGGCCTGCGCGACAACCCGCCGCGCGGCAAGCTGATCATGGACATGAGCACAATCGCGCCCACCGCCACGCGCGCGCTCAGCGCCGAGCTCGCCAAGATCGGCGTCGACCTCCTCGATGCGCCCGTCTCGGGCGGGCCGCTGGGTGCGAAGAACGCGAAGCTATCGATCATGGTCGGCGGCAAGGAATCCGCCTTCGAGAAGGCGAAGCCGATCTTCGCCGGCATGGGCACCACCATCGTGCATGTCGGCGAGTCCGGCGCCGGCCAGGCGGTCAAGGCGTGCAACCAGCTCATCTGCGCCATGAACCTGCAGGCGATTTGCGAGGCGCTGGCACTCGGACGCGCCGCCGGGCTCGACCTCAACAAGTTGCGCGAGGTGCTTCTCGGCGGTGCGGCGTCATCGTGGATGCTGCAGAATCTGGGACCGCTGATGATCAACAAGGACCCCAGTGCCGGCTTCCGCATCGATCTCAAGCTCAAGGACCTGCGGCTTGCCGGCGAGCTCGCCTTCCAGCTCGGCGTGCCGCTGCCGGGCACGGCGCTGGTCACCAGCCTCTATCTCGAGGCGCGCGCGCATGGCGAAGGCAGCAATGGGAACCAGGCGCTCTACCGCGTCTACGACCGCATGACCAACCAGGCCTGAGGCAAGCCATGGCGACTGCTCCGAAAATCGGCTTCATCGGCCTCGGCCTGATGGGCCAAGCCTTCACCAAGCGCCTCGTCGAGTGCGGCTTTGCCGTCACCGGCTACGACATTGTCCCAGACAAGGTTGCACAGGCGTCAAAGCATGGCGTCAAGCCCGCCGCCTTACCCGCCGATGTCACGCACGCCAGCGACATCATCCTGGTGTGCGTCACCTCGACCCATGCGGTCGAAGAAGCGGTGCTGGGCAAGGGTGGCGTTGCGGAGGCGCGCGGCGAGGGCAAGGTGCTGGTCGACCACTCGACCACTGAAATCGGCGAAACCAAGCGCTTCGCCGCAGAGCTGAAAAAGCGCTCCGGCATGGCTTGGGTGGACGCGCCCGTCTCTGGTGGACCGACCGCGGCGGCAGCCGGCACGCTCGCGATCATGGCCGGGGGCGACGACGCCGCGATCAGGCAGGTCGAATCGGTGATGGCGAAGCTCGCCGGCCGCTTCACGCATATGGGCCCGGTCGGCGCTGGCCAGGTCACCAAGATGATCAACCAGGTACTGGTGCTGACGAACTACGCCGTGATCGCCGAGGCGCTGCGGCTCGGCGAGAAGTGCGGCATCGATGTCAGCCGCATCCCCGAGGCGCTGGCGAGTGGCCATGCCGGCTCCAACCTGCTCAAGGACCTAACGCCCCGCATGGTGGCGCGCGACTTCGCCCCGCGCGGCTTCGCCCGCCAGGTGCTCAAGGACCTCGACATGGTCCACGACCTGTCGAAGGAGGTGAAATCGCCGACGCCGATGGCGGCGCAGGCAGCGATCCTGTTCCGACTCCTCGTGGCGCGCGGCCATTCGGAGCTGGACGGCAGCGCGATCCTGAAGCTGTATCTGGACGATCCGGTTTAGGGCATGGGCGGATCTCAGACCAGCCCTGCATCCTCACAGCTGGATCCGGTACTCCCTAAGAGCATTGTCGCGGAACAGCTTCCGCCGGTCGCCCTCCGGCAGGTGCGCCGTGATCGCCTTGAAGCCGTCAAAGATCGTGTCGAACGTGGCGCAGACGCTGTCGACCGGATAGTTGCTCGCGAACATGCAGCGGTCGGCGCCGAACAGCTCGATCGTCGTCAGCACGACCGGCCGGTTCGCCTCTACGGTCCACGGCAAACCCTTCTGGCCGAGGCCCGAGACTTTCACCCTTGTGTTGGGCTGGGCGGCGAAGGCCGCCATCGCGTCGCGCCAGGACTTCAGCCCCGCCTCGCTGCGGTCCGCCGGCAGGCCGGTGTGGTTCAGCACGATATCGATATGCGGGTAGTCGCGCGCCAGCTCCGCCGCCTCGTAGAGATGCCAGTACGGCGTCTGCAGCTCGTAGTGGAGCCC
>DATAAP010000713.1:0-10445 GCA_036260035.1 Alphaproteobacteria bacterium
CGGCGCCACGGTTGTGAACAACGCCAATGAGACTGTCGGCGAGATCAACGACCTGCTGGTCGACGAGAACGGCATGGTTCAGGCTGCCGTCATCGGCGTCGGCGGCTTCCTCGGCATCGGTGAGAAGGACGTCGCGGTGCCGTTCAAGGAGCTGAAGGTGACGCGTCAGAACGACGGCGACATCGACAAGGTCCTGGCGAACTTCAACAAGGATCAGCTCAAGCAGGCGCCGGAGTTCAAGACGATGGCGCAGCAGCGCCGCGAGACGGACCGCACTCGCACGACACCCGATACGACGGCGCCCGGCACACGGACACCGTCGCAGTGAGCTTCTAAAGGAGGGCGACAGGGCTTAGCGGCCCTTCGCCCTCTATCGCCAGCGCCGATCCGCGCTTAACTGATAGCGCCGCGCGCCGTCGCTTCACGTGCCTAGCGCGCCAGATCGCCGCGCTTATTGTCACCGCGAACGATGCCAGCGCCGCCGCATCGAGCGCACGCTCGACCGCCCGGGCTAGTGCCGTCCCTTCATCCTTACCGTTAGTCGACCGACACGCCTCGCCCAGCGCCAGGGAACCGACGCTCCTAGGCCGAAGACGCACCAAACGGGCCTTCTGCAATGGTGCCCCACGCCGGACTTGAACCAGCACGCCCTTGCGGGCAACAGATTTTGAGTCTGCCGCGTCTACCGTTCCGCCAGTGGGGCACTGAGGCGCGCGACGAGCGCGCGAAGGACGGCGCGGCGCATCATAAAGCAGCGCAGTCAAGCGTCAATCGGTGACAGAGCCGCTGCGTCGCCGCCCAAGATGGATTGACGCATGGCGCGCCGCCGCTTACGGCTGCGCTGTCATCCCGACGGTCGGATTCGCGCCATGGATATAAAAGTCGTCGAATGCTTTTACGTGCTGTCCTCGCCTTGGGCTTATCTCGGCGGGCCGAAGCTTCAGGATATCGTGCGCCGGAGCCGGGCCAGGCTGGTGCTGCGGCCCTATGAGTGGCTGGTGGTCACGGAGAGGACCGGCGGCATCTCGCTGCGCACGCGGCCGCAGCCGCGCCAAGACTACCATGCCCTCGAGCTCGCGCGCTGGCGCGACCATCTTGGCATGCGGCTCAACCTGGCACCAAAATTCTATCCGACCGACAACCGGGCGGCCGCGCGGATGGTTATCGCGGCCCAGGCGCGCGGGCTCGACGCCATGCTGCTGTCCCACGCGCTCTTGCGCGCGCTGTGGGCCGAAGACCGCGACATCCGCGACCCGGCCGTGCGCGAGGCGGTGGCCAGCGAGAACGGCTTCGATGGGCCCGGCCTGCGCGCAGCCGAGGAGGCCCCAGAAACGGTCGCGGCGTTCAGCGCGAACTCAGGCGACGCCGTCGCCTGTGGCATCTTTGGATCGCCAACCTATGTGTTCCGCGGCGAGCGCTTCTGGGGCCAGGACCGGCTCGACTTCCTCGACCGCGCGCTCATGCGCGCTTAACGCGAGTCAGCAATCCGTATTGCACGGAACAAAGCGCAGAGCAGGAACGTCTGGACGGTACCAGCGCTGCCGACCGCGCAACGGTTTGGGAACTGTAAATGGCCGACACAATCTGCCGCGCCTTCGACGCGCGGCTGGCTCGGATCGCCGCTGATCTTTCCAAGCATCGGTCCGCCCTCGCCCAGAACGCAGTGACAAGTGCCGTGCTTCGCTCGGCTATGGCGCAACCAGGCCGGACGTTGCGCGAAGCGATCGCGAAGAGCCGCCGCCAGCTTGGCTTTTCAAGCCACCCGCATTTCTGCACGGCGTTTCACCGGCGCACTGGACTGTCGCCGCCCGCGTGGCGCGCGCAGCGGCGGCGCCATGATATCCCTCTTATCGAAGTGAGCATTCGACGTTTTCTATGAGTACGAAAAGTTCGCCGGAGAAATGTGAAAGCCACGAGAGGTTCGGCGGCGTCTGATAGGCATGGTGACGGAGCCTCCTCATCACGCCGATACAGGAGCTCCCGCCCCGGCACCGCTTGACCGGGGGTTCTCGCGGACCCGCCGCATCGACTGCGGGTCCGCCTTTTGAGCGGAGTGTGTATGGCACCTGATCGCGTCGATCTCGACTACCTGCGCGGCAAGGCGGCCGAATACCGCCGCCATGCAGAAGCCCTCGCCTCCCGCAAGCTCTCGGCGCACTTGCTCGAGCTCGCCCGACGATACGAAGCGCGGCTTCGCGACCTCGAATCGCGTCAGTCCCTGCCCAGGCGAAGGCCCTATGGACGAGGTTGACCTGCGCGCCCGCGCGGCGGAATGCCGGGCCTATGCCGCGACCTGCGGCAATCCGCTTCTCGCCGCCGTCGCGATCGACGTCGCAGAGGCCCTCGAGGACGCGGCCGACCATCTCGTCGCGGACGCCGCACCGCGGCCGCACCGCCTGAACTAGCGCCGGGCGCTGCTAGCGGTTCAGCGGCCCGGCCCCAGCAAGGTGCGGCGGTCAGCCGGCGGGGCGAATTCGCGCGGCCGCAATCCGGCGTGAAACCACGAGATGAAGCTGAAGATATCGAACACCGGTACACCCAAGCGGTCGCGCAGCACCGCGGCATAGGGGCACATATTCGTGCATTCGAGCACGATCGCCCCCACGTCCGGATGCTGCCGCAGCAAGGCCTCGCCGGCAGCCACGATATCGCGGCAGGCCGCGGCGACGTCGAGTTCGCGCTGATTGCCGATGATGACGCGCGTGAACTCGGTTCCGGAGTCAGTGCCGACGACGGGCGTATCTTCGGGCGCGCCGGCAAGACGCAGGTGGTCCTTGGTGAGCGTCTTAGCGCTGATGGTCAGCACGCCGACGCGCTTGCCCGGCGGCAGCAGCGCCTGGACCATCGGAATCTGCATCAGGCTGGAAGTCGCGACCGGCACGCGGCAGTGCGCGGCAATTTCCTTTTGGTAGAGGGATAGGAATCCGCAATTCGTAGTGATGCCGTCGGCGCCGAGATCGATTAGGTCCGCAGCGGCTCCAAGGAAGGCGTCGAGCAAGCCCGCGGCGCGCTCCATCACGACTCGCTGCGGCGAGGCGCCGCGCACCACGCGGTAAAGAACGGGGAAAGGCCAGGTCTCGGCGTTGCCCATGTCGCCGGGAATGCGCGGAAAGCGGGCCTCCAGCATGAGAATGCCCAAGCGGGCGCCATAGATCGCCTTGCCGCCCAACGCGGTCGCTCCGGTATATGACATGGTCGCCTAGCCTCTGACAGGTTCGCGACCATCTTCATAGCCGCACGGCCCTGGTCTATGCCAGCGCGCTTGCCGACCGCGCGGCCGCCTGCCTATGCTCGCCATCGGGGATCATGGCACTCTTCTTGGCACTTCGCCGCGCGCCGCTCGGCGCTTCCACATGACCAGGCGCTTCGGACAGGATGTCGCCGCCGGGCTGATGTTCATCGGTTTCGGCGCGCTCGGACTTTACCTTGCGCGCAACTATGCGGTCGGGACCGCTCTGCGGATGGAGCCGGGCTACGTGCCGCGCCTGCTCTGCTGGGGCATCATCGGCATGGGCGTGCTCATCGCGGCGCGCGGCCTGCTCGCCGGCGATGCGGCGATTGCGCGCTGGCATTGGCGGCCGCTGCTCTTTGTGCTCGGCGGACTGATCGCCTTCCGCTACCTGATCGAGCCGGTCGGCTTGGTGACCGCCGCTTTCGTGATCGTCGTGCTCGGCGCAATCGGCAGCCGGGAAGTGAAGATCAAGGATACGCTGCTGCTCGCCGCCGGTCTCGCGGCGGGTTCGGTGGCGCTGTTCGTCTATGCGCTTGGCCTTCCCATGCGCGTATGGCCTTTCTGAGCCATGGAACTATTCGATCACCTGGCGCTCGGCTTCTCGATCGCCTTCACGCCGATGAACCTGCTGTTCTGCCTGGTTGGCGTGCTGGTGGGCACGCTCGTCGGCGTGCTGCCTGGAATCGGCCCCACCGGGACGATCGCGCTGCTGCTGCCGATCACGTTCTATCTGTCGCCGAACTCGGCGTTGATCATGCTGGCCGGCATCTATTACGGCGCGCAGTACGGCGGCTCGACCACTGCGATCCTAATCAAGCTGCCGGGCGAATCGTCTTCGGTGGTCACCGTGCTCGATGGACATGCGATGGCCCAGCGCGGACGAGCAGGTGCCGCGCTGGCCATTGCTGCCATCGGCTCGTTCTTCGCGGGCTGCGTCGCCACCGTGCTGCTCGCGTTGGCGAGCCCGCCGCTGTCGCAGCTCGCGCTCAAATTCGGCGCGGCCGAGTATTTCTCGCTGATGGTGTTTGGCCTAATCGGTGCCGTTGTGCTGGCGCAGGGCTCGCTCATCAAGGCGGTGGCGATGATCCTGCTGGGACTGCTGCTCGGGCTCGTCGGGACGGACTTGAACTCGGGGCAGCAGCGCTTCACGTTCGGCTTCAGCGAGCTGTCGGACGGCATCGGCTTCGTCACCATCGCCATGGGCCTGTTCGGCGTCGCCGAAATCCTGATCAATCTCGAGCAGCCGATCGCCCGCAAACTGGAAGCGGTGATCGGCCGGCTGATGCCGACGCGGGAGGAGGCGCGCCAAGCGGCCCCTGCGGTCCTGCGCGGCACCGCGATCGGCTCGCTGCTCGGCGTGCTGCCGGGCGGCGGCGCGCTGCTGAGCGCCTTCGCGGCCTATGCGATCGAGAAGAAGGTCTCGAAGGATCCCTCGCGCTTCGGCAAGGGTGCGGTCGAAGGCGTCGCCGCCCCCGAGGCCGCCAACAATGCCGGCGCGCAGACATCATTCATCCCGCTGCTCACGCTCGGCATTCCTTTCAATCCGGTGATGGCGCTGATGATCGGCGCGATGACGATCTTCGGCATCACGCCAGGCCCCGGCATCGTCACCAAGCAGCCGCAGCTCTTCTGGGGAATGATCGCCAGCATGTGGATCGGCAATCTGCTGCTGGTGATCATCAACCTGCCGCTGATCGGCATCTGGGTCCGGCTCCTGAAGGTCCCTTACCGCCTGCTGGCGCCGACCATCCTGCTGCTGTGCGGCATCGGCGTTTACAGCCTGAATAATTCGCCCTTCGAGGTCGGCCTCACGGCACTGTTCGGCCTGCTGGGGTATGCGTTCTACAAGTTTGGCTGCGAGCCGGCGCCGCTTCTGCTCGGCTTCATCCTTGGACCACTGATGGAAGAGAACCTCCGGCGCGCGCTTGTGCTCTCGCGCGGCGATCCGATGGTATTCCTGCAGAAGCCGATCAGCCTTGGTCTCCTCGTCGCCGCGGTCGCCCTGCTCATCGTCGTGCTGCTGCCCTCGATCGGCCGTGCGCGCCAAGCTGCCTTTAAAGAATGACGACAATCACACTAATCACCGGCGCCGGATCCGGCATCGGCGCGGCACTATGCAGGCGGCTCGCCGTACCGAGCCGTACACTCGTTATCCACACACGGGCTAATCGCGGGAATGCGGACAGAGTGGCCGAGTCGGTGCGCGCCAAGGGCGCCGACGCGCATGTGCTGCTCGGCGACCTCGCCGAGGGCGGCGTCGCGGTACGGCTGATCGAAGAGACCAAGGCACGGTTCGGCCGGCTCGACCACCTCGTCCACGTCGCCGGCTACGCCGACCGCAAGAAATTCGGCGTACAGGACGAGGCCGGCATCGAGCGCTCGCTGGCGACGATCACCAAGGCGTTCTTTGGCCTCGCCACGGCGGCCCTGCCCTTGCTCGAAGCGTCGTCCGGAGGGCGCGTGGTGGCGGTCAGCTCGTTCCTCGCCCATGTCTTCCGCCTCGGCGGCGACGCCTTTCCGGCGTCGGCGGCGGCCAAAGCCGGCCTTGAGGGGCTCGTGCGATCGCTGGCGTCGCAGCTGGCATCCAAGGCGGTGACCGTCAATTGCGTCGTGCCGGGCTACATTCAGAAGGAAGCCGGCACGCATTCCTCGCTCGATGCCGAGGGCTGGCGGCGCGCCCTCGATCGCATCCCGATGGGCCGAGTCGGCAGCACCGACGAAGTGGCCGCGGTGATCGCCTTCCTGCTCTCGCCCGAGGCAGGCTACGTGACCGGGCAGCTCATCCATGTCGATGGTGGCCTGACTCTCTAAGCGGCCCGTCTGGCGGGTTTTTGGGTGTGACGTCCATCACAGCGCTGGCCTACCCAGGCTGGCAATCTCCAGCCTAAAGGAATGCCAGTGACCCCGGTCGCTGGCGGCGATCCGCCAGGAGGAGACAATGCACAAAGCCATCTACTGCGCGCTGGCAATGTTGATCGGCGCCATGATCGGCGGCACGGCGCCCGAAGACTGGCGCGGAGATGCGGCGCGGTATGCGACCATCGCGATGTCGGACGCGGCGAATCATTTAACGGCCGCCCTGGTGTATCGCCCGCACCAAGGCGACTGACTCGACAAGGCGGCACTCTAGCTGCTACGTGGCGGGCAACACGGGTGCCCGCTGATGAATTCACGACAGATCCGCGTTGGTCTCGCCGGCTTCGGCAATGTCGGTCAGGCCGTCGCCGCCCGCCTCGACGCCGGCGTCATTCCTGAGATGCGGCTGGCGGCGATCACATCCGGCGATCTCGACAAGGCGCGCGGCAATGCCGCCGGCCTGCGCGCCGCGCCACCGGTGGTGCCGCTCGCCGCGCTGGCTGAGTCCTGCGACGTCGTCGTCGAATGCGCAACCGCCGGCACATTCGCCGGCATCGCCCGCGTAGTGCTCGGCGCCGGCAAGACCCTGATTGCCGTCAGCGCCGGCGGCGTGCCGAACTGCCCGGAGCTGGCGCAGCTCGCGCGCGAGCATGGTGCGCGCGTGATCCTGGCCAGCGGCGCGCTGCCCGGGCTCGATGCTATGCGCAGCGCCGCCGAGGGCAAGATCACGTCGGTGCATCTGCGCACGCAGCTGCGCCCCGACTCGCTCGCCCACGAGGAGACGGTGCGTGCCCGCGGTTTCGATCTCAGCACGCCGCCGCGCGAGCCGGTGAAGGTGTTTGAGGGCACCGGCGGCGAGACCGCGGCGGCCTTCCCGCGGCACTTCAATGTCGCGATCACGTTGAGCTTGGCGACCATCGGGTTCGACCGCACCCGCATCGAGGTCTGGGCCGATCCGACTGTTCCGGGCACTGTCCATACCGTGACGGTCGAATCGGAGGATGTCGGCCTCACCCTGATCAGCCGCAACCGGCCCTCTCCCGCCAATCCGCGGACCAGCCGCATCGTCGCCCACAATGTGATTGCGACGTTGCGCAGTCTCGCAGCACCGATCCAGTTTGGCAGCTGAACGGTTGCGCCGCCGCGCGCGACTGGCCACACTGGCGCGTCCACCGTCCATGGAGTCCACGATGAGTCTGGCCCGCATATTCTCGACCCTCGCCTTCGCTGCCGCCTTGACCTTTGGCGCGGCACAGACGGCCCAGGCTCAGGCCTGGCCGAACAAGCCGATCAAGATCGTCCAAGGCTTCCCGGCCGGCGCGGGAACGCACATCGTGGCGCAGTGGATCGCCGAGCCGCTGGGCAAGGAGCTCGGCGTTAACGTGCTGGTCGAGCCGCGCACCGGCGCCGGCGGCAATGTCGGCAGCGAGTACGTCGCGAAATCGCCAGCAGACGGCTACACGCTGTATCTCGGCACCGCCGGGACGCATGCGATCAACGCCTCGCTCTATCGCAACTTGCCTTTCGATGTGCAGAAGGACTTCGCGCCCATCACCCTGCTCGGTGACGTGCCGAACATCCTCATCGTCAACAAGGACGTACCGGCCAAGACGGTGCAGGAGTTCATGGATCTCGCCCGCAAGCAGCCGGGCAAGCTGAACTACGGCTCGAGCGGCAACGGCACGTCGATGCATCTCGCGGGCGAGCAGTTCAAAGCCGCCTCGAAGCTCGACATCGTCCACATCCCCTATCGCGGCTCTCCGGCGGCGACGGCCGACCTGATCGCCGGGCAGATCCAGGCGATGTTCCACCAGGTGCCGACCGTCATCGGCCAGATTCGCGAAGGCCAAGTGCGGGCCCTTGGCGTGACGACCAAGAACCGGGTGAAGGCGCTGCCGGACGTGCCGACCATCGCTGAAGCAGGCCTTCCCGGCTTCGAGACGTCGACCTGGTACGGGTTGTTTGCGCCGGCCGGAACGCCGCAGCCGATTATCGACCGGATCAACCAGATCGTCGTCGCCTCGATCAAGGGCGAGGTCGGGCAGAAGATGGAAAGCTCCGGCGTGATCCCGTGGCCGTCGACGCCGCAGGAATTCGCCCAGGTGATCGACCGCGACGTCAAGCGCTGGCGCGAGGTGGTCGAGCGTACCGGGACCAAGCTCGACTGACGGCCGCTCGCCGCTGCAGGGGAATCGTCCGGAAAGGCAAACGGGCCTCCGGAATAGACCGCGACAGTTGGCCGTTCTCAGCCCACATCGGGGGCGCAGGATTCTGACTGCCACTCCGTGAAGAATGAGGATGACCATGCGTAAAGCGCTGATCGCGATCGCCTGCAGCTCGGTGCTGCTGGCCGGCTGCGCCAATGCCGGCAGCGGCCCCGGCGAGTTCGGAGCCAACAAGACGACTGCGGGCGGGCTGCTCGGCGCCGTCGGCGGCGCTGTCGCCGGCGCGCAGTTCGGCAGCGGCAGCGGCCGGCTCGCGGCGACCGCCGCCGGCACGCTGCTCGGCGCCCTGGTCGGCTCGGAGATCGGCGGCTCGCTGGACCGCGCCGATCACGCATACGCTCGCCGAGCGCAGGCCCAGGCGCAGACCGCGCCGATCGGCCAGACCATCGTCTGGTCGAACCCGGAATCGGGGCATAGCGGATCGGTGACTCCCGTGCGCGAAGGCCGCATCGCCTCAACCGGCGAGTACTGCCGCGAGTACCAGCAGACCGTCCAGGTCGGCGGCCAGACGCAGAACGCCTACGGCACGGCCTGCCGCCAGCCGGACGGCAGCTGGCGCGTCGTCCAGTAAACGCCCACCCAAGACAAAAAACCGGCGCCGGCAGGAATGCCGGCGCCGTTTTCGTGTCTATACTGGGCAGTTGCCGACGGTCGCCGGGCGGCCGCCGCTGTCGAACGATGCTAATATCGCGGCAGCGAAAAACTCCGGGAGGGAAAAGATGGTGGGGAAGCGTGAACGCGGTCTGTTCGAACTCTATCGCGATGATGCGGAGCGCGCCGACGCGCTCGTCTTCGGCCGCCGGTCGGGACCAAGTCGGCGCGGCTTCCTCAAGGGCACCGGCCTGACCGCCCTCGGGGCTGCAGTCGGCGCCAGCATCCCGTTCGCATCGAACATGCCCGCTGGCCTACTTCCCGCAGCACTGGCGCAGACTCCAGCCGCCGATCCGGCCAAGGCCGCCGGCCCGAAGCTGCTGCGCATGGACGGCAAGGACGGCAACCTCGTCGTGCTCGGCGACAAGCCGCTGGTAGCGGAGACGCCGGAGCATCTGCTCGACGACGAGACCACGCCGACCGCCAAGTTCTACATCCGCAACAACGGCCTGATTCCCGAGCCGGTGGCCAACCCGGATGCCTGGAAGATCAAGATCGACGGCGAGGTCAACACGCCGATCGAGCTCAGCCTCGGCGAGATCAAGCAGCGCTTCCGCCCCGTGACGTATCGCATGCAGCTCGAATGCGGCGGCAACGGCCGCAGCGCTTTCACGCCCGAGGCACGCGGCAATCAGTGGGGCAATGGCGGCATGGGCTGCGCGGAATGGACCGGCGTGCCGCTGCGCGACGTGCTGCAGGCGGCCGGCCTTAAGTCCAGCGCCGTCTATACCGCGCATTACGGCGCCGATCCGCATCTGTCGGGCGATCCAAGTCGCGTCACGCTCTCGCGCGGCGTGCGGCTCGAGAAGGCGATGGACCCGCATTCGCTGATCGTCTTCCAGATGAACGGGCAGCCGCTTCCCAACATCCATGGCGGACCGGTACGCCTGCTCTATCCCGGCTGGGCAGGCTCGGTCTCGCATAAATGGGTCACGCGCATCTGGATCCGCGATAAGGAGCATGACGGCCAAGGCATGACCGGCACGTCGTACCGCGTGCCGCGCGTGCCGATGATCCCGGGCGGCAAGGCCGATGATGCCAATATGGTGATTCTTGAATCAATGCCGGTGCGCTCGATCATCACCAGCCCGGCGCATGGAGCCGAGCTACCCAACGGCACGCGGCAGATCAACCTGCGCGGCGCTGCCTGGGCCGGCGACAAGACGGTGCGGCAGGTTGATGTGTCGCTCGACTACGGACAGAGTTGGCACAAGGCCGAGCTGTCGCAGCCGAAGAACCGCTACGACTGGCAGCGCTGGACCGCGTCCATCACCCTGCCGACCGACGGCTACTACGAGATCTGGGCGCGCGCAACGGACTCCGACGGCAAGATGCAGCCGCATGTCGCGGCGAACTGGAACCCGCAGGGCTATGGCGGCAATGCCTTCCATCGCGTCGCGGTTCTGGTGAAGGCCTGACGCGCCGCGCTGTGCCCAAACTCCTCTTCGCACTGATGCTCGTCGCGGCAGTCGCGGGGGGGG